>JBOGUE010000029.1:0-2378 GCA_050695955.1 Thermomicrobiales bacterium
GAATTATCCTAGCCACTCTCGTTTCCTGCTGTCAAGGGGATCGCGACCGGTGTGGCACGCGCGCCGCTTTTCGTTAAGCAAGTGTGGTTCACAAACATTTCACCGCGCGTTGAATCTCCGTTGACGAAGCGCTGCCCTGCCGCCGATAGCCTGGAACCGTGGGGGCGCGCGGACTCGCGCGTCTGACAGGCGGTCGGCATCAGGAGGCAAGGTCAGGTGAGTACTATCCAATACGAAGGGGACAAAAACTGGGTCTACTCCACCGCCGGTCGGGGCGAGACGTTCGCCGAGGTCATGACCCGCCGGTACAGCCGTCGCGATCTTGTCAAGGGCGGCATCGGTGCTTCGGCAATGGTCGTCTCGGCAGGCTTGGTCGGATCGACGGCAGCGCAAGAGGCGTCGCCGGCCGCCAGCCCGTCCGCCAGCGCTGCAACGGGACCAGCGCCACTCTTCGGCGCTATCTCCGGCACCACAGGAGATGAGTTGGTCGTCGCCGAAGGTTACGAGGCGATCCCGTTCCTGAGATGGGGCGATCCCCTCTTCCCCGATTCGCCGGCCTTTCATCCGGCCAACCAGAGCGCCGAGGCCCAAGCCAGGCAGTTCGGCTACAACCCCGACTGGATCGGCTTTCTCCCGCTGCCATTCAGCTCGAACGCTTCGGATCGCGGCCTGCTCATCGTCAACCACGAGTACACCAACCCCGAGTTAATGTTCCCCGGCTATCTGGCCCCGAATCCCGAGGCGACCTTGAGCAACGACGACGTTCCGGAGTTCGTCCCGTACACCACTCAGGCAATCGTCGATGCCGAGTTGGCAGCACATGGTCTCTCGGTCATCGAGATCCAAAGGGGCGCCGGCGGAACCTGGCAAGTTGTCCTCGACTCAGACTACAACCGCCGGATCACCGCCACGACGGCGATGGTCCTCACTGGACCTGCCGCCGGGACCGATCTGGTGAAAACCAGCGCGGATGCGACCGGCCTCAACGTCGACGGCACGCTCAACAACTGCGCGGGTGGCATCACGCCGTGGGGGACGGTCATCTCCGGCGAAGAGAATTTTCAGCAATACTTCGCCAACCTTGGCGCCCTCGAAGCAGGCGACCCGATCCGCCTTCAGCACGAACGGTTCGGACTGAACGAGGCCGAATCCGAGCGGCGCTGGGAACTCTTCTACGACCGTTTCGACCTCGGCCAGGAGCCGCACGAGCCGTTCCGTTTCGGGTGGGGGATCGAGTTCGATCCCTACAACCCGACATCGACTCCGAAGAAGCGAACCGCACTGGGCCGTGCCAAGCACGAGGGACACACGTCCGTCGTGAGCCCGAGCGGCCACGTCGTCGTCTATTCCGGTGACGACGAGCGGTTCGAGTACGCCTACAAGTTCGTCACCGCCGGCGCCTACAACCCGGACGACCGCGCCGCGAACATGGATCTGCTCGATGACGGTACCCTCTACGTCGCCCGGTTCAACGACGACGGCACGGGCGCGTGGCTGCCGTTGATCTACGGCCAGAACGGCCTGGACGAGACAAACGGCTTCACCAGTCAGGCCGACGTGCTGATTAACCCGCGCGCGGCGGGCGACATACTCGGCGCGACGAAGATGGACCGGCCGGAGGATTTCGAAGCTAATCCGGTGACGGGTCGGGTCTACCTCGTCTGCACCAACAACACCAACCGCGGGGTCGAGGACAACCCCGGCGCGAACGCGGCAAACCCTCGAACCGAGAATACGTACGGTCACATCATCGAACTCACCGAGGCCGACGACGACCACGCCGCGACGAGCTTTGGCTGGAACATCTTCATGCTCTGTGGCGCCCCGACCGACGACTCGACCTTCTTCGCGGGCTTCCCGAAGGATCAGGTGAGCGCGATCTCGTCGCCCGACAACATTACCTTCGATCAAGCCGGCAATCTCTGGATCTCCACCGATGGCCAGCCGGGGACGCTAGAGATCAACGACGGCATCTATGCGGTGCCGACGGACGGTCCGGAGCGCGGCCACCTCAAGCAGTTCTTCAGCGGCATCCCCGGCGGGGAGGTCTCGGGACCGATCTTCACGCCCGACAATACGTCTCTTTTCGTCTCGATTCAGCACCCCGGTGAAGGCGGCATCTACGACGAGCCGATAAGCACCTGGCCCGACGGCTTCGGCGCCCCTCGCCCCTCGGTCGTCCTCATCCGCAAGCTCGATGGCGGTCCCATCGGCGGGTAAGACCGAGACCGCCAAGCATCATCGCGCCCACCGAAGACAGTTACGCCGCGCACTTGGCGTGGCGTAACCGTCGGTGTCAATCCAGCAACTGATGCGCCAGAATCTGCGCCCGCAACGCGTGCTTTGAATGCTCCCGCGCCAGATGCTCCGCCCCGTCT
>JBOGUE010000030.1:0-7661 GCA_050695955.1 Thermomicrobiales bacterium
ATCCGGATGATCCAGAGCTCGCCGTAGCGGGTGTCGAGAAGCGTGGTGCGGAGATTCTCGAAGAAGCCGCCCGACGGGAGATCGGCCGCCTGGACACCGATCGCGAAGAGATTCCCGAGGAGGGTAAAGACAATCACCGCGTCCGCGTACCCTCTCGCGCGGCGGACAAGCTCCGGTCCGCGTCGCCAGGCGGGCGCGATACCGGGACGTAGAACGAGGAGCCAAACCGGCCAGACCGCGGTGGCGAGCGCCAGACCAAGGAGCGCCGCCCAGCGGGAGGCGGTGCGAAGCCACTCTGGCGCGCCGTTTGTTGTCGTGGTTGCCGGCGGGACGACGACCACAACATCTGCTTCGGTGCCGATGGTAAACGCAAAATAACCCTGCGCGGGATGGCCGTCGTCGATGGAGAGCGTCTGCCATACGACGGAATAGGTACCGTTTCGCAGCCCTGGCGGCAGATCGAGAATGAGTTCTCGCGGGCCATCACCGGGTCGACTGGCGGCGCCAGTTACCTCCTGCCCGTCCTGACCGAATAGGCGAGCGTTGGTCCTCGAATGCTCCAAGCGCTCGGTGAAGCCCATGACAACTTGGGTGGGCGCCGCGGGGAGAATCGCGTTGGCGACGGGATCACTCGTATCGAGCTGAGCGTGGGCACGTGCGCTGCCAGGGAAGGCAATTGCAAGCGCGAAGATGATGATCGCCGCGAATAGAACTCGATGCCTCAAAGCAGACCGCCCGAGCGACGGCATCGGGATAGGTGTGGGCATGGTCGATCCTGACAATCGCCCTTCGCCGTGTCCGTCTCGACTCGATGCACGTTGGTTGGTGCAACGGTGGGCAGGCAGAGGGCCGGTGCGGTCCGCACGAAACTGACGGCGGGTTCCACATCGGATCAGGGAGATCCAGCAAACGCGGCCCTACTTTGGTGGAGGCGTCCGTGGTTGGACGAACGAGGGTGACAATGTCAGCGATGGCCCTAGAATAAGCGATGGACGGCCGAGGACAATGAGTCCGCTCATAATAAGCATAAGTGCGAGCAGGCCGCTGTTTTCGACAGTGACAGTCACGTCCGTAAGGATGGGGACATCGGGTGGCGCGGCACGCGACCACTGAATCTCAGTGGCGTCGCCCCGCACGGTCATCGTCTCTGATAGCCAGAGTTCCCCCACGATGTGAATACCGTGGTGGTTGGAACGCTCGGAATGATGCTCGTGGTTATGGTGGTTGACAGCGGAGCGGCCGCTCGCGGTCCAGAATTGGAAGACGGCATGAGCGTGCGAGACGTCTGCGCCGCCGCGGTAGTCGGTCGGCATCGTGAGCAAGGCCAGCGCGATCAGCCCGAACATCATCTTGCAGCGTCGGCTTCGAAGTATGCTCTTGCGGCTCTGTGACACTGTCGCACCGATCCCGGCCGTCGTGACAAGTCGATTCGGCTCGTCGTCCTTTGCAAGCGTAGCGCCTCAGCGAAAGTGGAGCCACTCCTTTGTGGGCGCCGGCAAATCAAAGGGTGGCCCATTACTATTGCAAGAACGTTTCAGGACGCCACACGGTTCAAGTTCAGGCGTCGTCAACGTCGCGACCAGCGGGCGCGGGTCCGGTATCATCGCGCGGATGCTGCCTGCACGGAATAGCGCGCGACGTCATCGATAGTGGCCATGTGTGGCAGATCGGTGTCCCGTAAAGTACTCGACGTGAAGGGACTGTTCTGCACGTGACGTCGCAATGTGAACGCTCGGCCGTGGGTGAAGCGTCCACCGGTTCGAAGCGCCCACCAGCAGCACGGGCAACTCGGAGGGCCGTGCTTGCCGGGATTGGGTCTTCGATGGTCGGCAGTTGGCAACGGCCCACGAACATTGCGTTGGCGGCGGAACGGCGGCCGTCCTCGATCAAAGCGATTTACATGAACCCATTTGCGACGCACGATTGGAACGGGTTCATGCGGCTCGTGGACCTGATCGAGCGGACGGAACTCAATGCGCTCGTCCTCGATATCAAAGAAGAGACAGTCTTTTTCAAAACTCAGGTCGACTTCTTTCGCGATGCGAAGGTGGTCACACCGTTGTACGACGTGACCAACATGCTTGAAGCGCTGAAGAAGCGTGGCATCCACGCCATCGCGCGTCAGGTGATTTTCAAGGATTCCAGGATTGCTGAGGCGCGGCCTGACCTGGCGGTCAAACACAAACGGACTGGCGGGCTGTGGCGCGACTACGGCGGCGTGGCGTGGGTGAATGCGTTCGAGCCGGAGCCGTGGGAGGCGAATGCGGCGCTGGCGGTGGAAGCGGTCAGGTTGGGATTCGACGAGATTCAGTATGACTATGTTCGATTCCCGTCCGATGGGGACCTTGCCACGATGGACTTCGGGCGGCCATACACCGAACAGGCGCGGACGGATGCGATCGTCGAATTCCTCAAGCTCAGCCGCCGGCGCATCCTCACCGCGGGAGGGAAACTGGCGGCGGACGTCTTTGGATACACGCTGTTGGTCGACAACGATCTGGGCATTGGCCAAAACGTCGAGCGCATCGCTCGCACCGTCGATGTGGTCTGCCCGATGGTCTATCCCTCGCACTGGCCGAGCGGCAGCCTGGCGCTGAATGGGCATCCGAATAACTACCCATACGAGACGATCGCAATCACGATGGCACGTGCGCAAGATAAATTAGGCCGGCACGCGCACAAGGTGCGTCCGTGGTTGCAAGATTTCTCATTGCCAGGTTTGCGGGCCTATGGGGCGGCCGAGGTGCGCGCCCAGATCGACGGCGCGCGCGAGACCGACGTTGACGGCTGGATGATTTGGGACCCAAGCAACCGGTACCACGACAAAGCGTTTCGCGAGGAGTGAGCGTCAGGCGTCGCCGACGCTCTTGACATCGAGGGCATCGCGCAGGCCGTCGCCAAAGAGGTTGAGACTCAGCACCGTGAATACGATGGCGAGACCCGGGAAAACGCTGATCCACCACGCCTGACGGATGAAGTCTCGGCCTTCGTTGAGGGCAAGGCCCCAGGTGGGGATCGTGGGATTGACGCCGAGACCGAGGAAGGTCAGGGTTGCTTCGGCCAAGATACCGAGTCCGACGGCAAACGTTGCCTGGACGATGATCGGCGCGGCGGTATTGGGCAAAATGTGGCGGAGCATGATCCGGCGATCAGGTGCGCCGATAGCGCGAGCGGCAAGGGTGTAGTCCTCTTCGCGCAGGCTGAGAACCTCCGCGCGCACGATACGGGCAAAGTCGTCCAGGTAGGCGATGGCAATAGCGAGGACGACGTTCCGAAACCCGGCGCCGAAGACGGCGACCATGCCGACGGCGAGGATGATCACCGGAAACGCCCAGAGCAGGTCGATAAAGCGGGAAACGACGCTATCGACCCAACCCCCATAGTAGCCGGCGAGTAAGCCGAGGACGACGCCGACGACCAAGGAACTGAATGCGGCCAAGAGTCCGACCGAAAACGAGATCCGCGTCCCGACGATCATGCGGCTGAAGAGGTCGCGGCCAAAGGAATCGGTGCCGAAGGGGTGATCGAGGCTCGGTCCTTCGAAGAGACCGAAATCATCGGTGTCAGGATCGTACGGCGCGATCAACGGACCGGTTATGGCGATTGTGGCTAGAATGGCCACGAAGACGAGGCCGACCAGCGCCTTGCGCTCCCGCCGGAGGCGTCGCCAAAAGCGGTGACCCGCCACAGAACGCGGCTCGGTCAACGCGCTGATCCGACCGCTGGTCGCCGTTCTGGGAGTGGCCGCGATCTCCCTAGCCATAATGAATCCTCGGGTCGAGGTAGGTGTAGACGATATCGACCACGAGATTGGCGGTCACGAAGATGACCGTCACCAATAGGATGACGCCCTGCACGATGGGATAGTCCTTGTCGAAGATGGCGCCGACAAGGATCCGGCCCAGGCCTCGGATCGAAAAGACCGTCTCGATCACGACCGCACCGCTGAGCAGGAGCGCGAGCTGAATGCCGGCAATGGTGATGACGGGGATAAGTGCATTGCGCAAGGCGTGGCGGACGATGACGCCGCGCTCATTCACCCCCTTGGCGCGGGCCGTCCGGACATAGTCGCTGCCCAATACCTCCAACAGTCCTGACCGCACGAAGCGCATTAGGATCGCGGCGAACCCCATACCAATGGCGAGACTCGGCAGGATGAGGTGTTTGAGCCACTCGACGACACCGTCTTCCCCGATTGGGGCGTACCCGATTGCGGGCAGCCATTGGAGACGGACGGCAAAGACGAGAATCAGCATGATCCCGAACCAAAAGGCCGGCATGCTGACGCCGGCAAAGGCGATGATGCTGGCAATGTAGTCGACGACCGAATTGCGCTTGACGGCCGCCGCAACGCCGGCCGGCACGGCGATGATGACAGCGATCAAGAACGAAAGTCCGGCCAGACTCAAGGTCTTCGGCAAGCCAATCTTGATCGCGCCCATCACGGTTTCGCTGCTGGCAATCGAGTCGCCGAGGTCCCCGGTCAATACGTTGCCGAACCACTTGACGTATTGGATGAGGACCGGTTCGTCCAGGCCGAGCTTGCGACGCATGGCATCCGCCGCCTCCGGCGTGTACTCCTGCCCGAGCATCAGGGTCACTGGATCGCCAGGGATGAGGCGCAGCATGAAGAAAACTAGGGTGGCGCATCCCCAGATGATGAAGATCGAATGAATCAGGCGACGGATGATGTATTGGGTCATGGGCGTTCGGCGTTCGGCGTTCGGCGTTCGGCGTTCGGCGTTCGGCGTTCGGCGTTCGGCGTTCGGCGTTCGGCGTTAGGGGCCTCGTCATTCTTCCTAACGCCTACCGCCGAACCTCTAATGCCCGACTACTGGTCGAGCCAGACGGTTTCCAAGTAGCGCATCTCCGGGATCGCGACGTAGCCCATGACGTAGGTCGCGAAGCCGATGATGTCGGGCGTGTGGTAGAGGAACGCGTAAGCGACGTCCTCTTCAAGGACCGATTGGAGCTCCTGGAAGAGCTCGGCACGCTCGTCCTGATTGGCTGTGCGGCGGGTGCCTTCGAGGAGCTCGTCCGCCGTCGGGCTGTTGTAGCCGTGCGTGTTCCACGGTCCTTCTGAGTAAAAGAAGTTCCAGTGGCCATCGTCGGGGTCGGCGTCGACGACGCTGCCGTTGATGATCCAGTCAAAGTCGCTCGCGCGCCAGCGCTCATCCCAGGCGGCCTGTTGTAGCTGCTCGATCTGGACGTCGAGGCCGATCTCGCTGAGCTGGTTGCGCAGCACCTCGGCCGGGCGGGGGTTGACGACCGTGATCATGAAGGTCGGTTGTGTTCCCTCAATGCCGGCCGATTGCGCGAGTGCCTTCGCTTCGTCCAGGTTGAACTCCTGCGGGTTCTGAACTTGGTCCGGCGCTCGGTAGGCCCAGCCGAAAGCGGGCGCGATAGCGCCCACGCCGGGCGTGGCGAGGCCAAAGAACGCCTTTTCGATCAGGTCCTGGCGATCGATGGCCTTGGCAACTGCCATGCGGGCCTCGACGTTGTCCCACGGCGGTCGAGCCTTGTTCATCGCCAAACCGACCCAGTTCGTGCCGGAGGTTTCGACGAGCGTGACGTCGCCGTTGCCGCGGAGTTGCTCAACGCCAATCGCCGGCACGATGTCGAGCATGTCGACGTCGCCGGCCTCGAGTGCGCTGATCATGCTCGACTGTTCGGGGATGACGCTCACTTCAATCGAGTCGAGATGCGGGCGTCCGCCGTACCAGCCTTCGAAGGCGGTCATCGTGAAACCGCTGCTCAGATCGACGCCTTCCGGTTCGATCATGAACGGTCCGCAGCCCACGGGCGTCAGCCCGAATTGCTCGTCACCCATCTCCTCGATTGCGCGACGAGATATAGGGGTCAGGGCACGACCCGGACCGCGGCTGCAGGCGGTTGCCAGAAAGGGAGCGTAGGGCGCACTCAGGGTGAGGGCAAAGGTCTGGGGATCGGGCGCCGTCGCTTCGGTGATGAGGGCGAGTTTATTCGCGTGCGGTGAAGCGAAGTCGGGGTCGGTCGTTCGCTCGTAGGTAAAGAGAAGGTCGTCGGCGGTTAGCGAGTCGCCATTGTGGAACGTCAAACCTTGGCGGAGGTTGAAGGAGTATTGGAGGCCGTCTTCGGAGACGGTCCAGTCTTCCGCCAAGTCCGGCTTGATCCCAAGTTGCTCGTCGAACTGAACGAGGCTGGAGAAGAGGTTAGCGACCAGCTCGCCGGCGACGATGCCGAGGTTGACCTGGGATGGGTCGAGCGTGAGGACCTGGCTAATGCCGAAGCCTAGCCGCAGGGTGCCTCCCTGTTTCGCCTCCTGATGGGCGGTCCGCGCGAGTCGAGGACGGGCCGTTGGGGAGGCGAGACTGTCGGCCGCGGCCAGGCGATGGGCGAACGCGGCCGCGCCGGTGGCGCCGGCGAGTCGCACCAGCGTGCGGCGAGAAACGTAAGGTCCGCTGAGGACGCTCCAGTCTATCTTTGCCATTGGGCGCTCCTTCGCTCGTCGTGCGGTTGACCGCGCGGCGCGTCGTCAAACGTTCGGTCGATTGTGGTGCCCAGGGACAGCAGACGATCGATACATGGTGCATGCACGCCTGAACCGGCAATCGCCTCCTTTCATCGAAACGGCCGGTTGGACACGCGTGGCCGGCCCTGCACACCAGAAGCGGGTCAGACGGGAATCTTCCTGCCTGTGCTCGACGATTGGTCGTCCTCTTCGACGATGGTACCGAGAATGTTGGCCTCGACTTCCTGCAAGTGGTCAAACATCGCTGCTCGCGCCTCCTGCGGTTGGCCGGAATAAACCCCGTCGACGATACGCTGGTGAGCAATGAGCACCCGTTGGCGCCGGTCGAGTGACGTCACGAAGTGACCTCGCCCGTCGCGCAAGAGCGCGCCGATCAATTCGATGACGCGCAACGCCACGGCATTGTGGGATGCCCGCGCCAGCGCACGATGAAAGTCCCGGTCGATCTGGAGCGTAAGGTCCTCGCTGTCGACGTGCGCGGCCTGGCGATCAAGAACGGCAGCGAGCGCGGACAAGTCGTCCGGCGTGGCACGAAGGGCGGCGCGGGCCGCGATTTCCGGTTCGAAGATGAGGCGCATTTCCCAGAGATCGCCCAGGCTGTCGCCGGTTGCGTAGAGGACAAGGGCGAGTGGTGAGACGCCGTGCTCCATGACGTCTCGAACGTAGGTGCCGCCGCCGTGGCGAGATTCGACGAGGCCGGCGATCTCGAGCGTGCGCAACGCTTCGCGCAATGAAGAGCGGCTGACCTGCAGTTGTTCGGCAAGCTCGCGCTCGGGCGGCAGGCGATCGCCGGGCTGCACTCGCCGGTCACGGATCAGCTGGCAGATCTGCGCGACGATCTGCTGCGATATTCGCGAACGGCGAACTGGTTCGACGAGGGCGATCGCGTCCACCAGGCGCTCCAGTGGTTCAATGGTCCGACCTTTGCTTGGTTGCGCCCACTGTAGCGGCGAAGGTGTCGGGTGTCAATGGGGCATGAAATGAGGTCGCCCCGATGGCGACCTCACAAGGATACATGCGACTGGGGCGCGTTATGCCTACGCAAACGCCGCCGCGGGAATGGCACAACCGACATCAGTGTATTCAATGTCTTCAAGCGAATCCGGAGCATCGGGACCGCACATCGGGCATTCCGGATCGCGCCGCAGCT
>JBOGUE010000031.1:0-2807 GCA_050695955.1 Thermomicrobiales bacterium
AGCCGGGATCGCTCGACAGTGTTCGCGCGCCCCAGACCCGGATGCCCATGTTCGGGAAGGACCGGATGCAGTGGATGCCGATCGGGTTGAGCAGGTCTTGCTCGTTGCGGGTGATCTGAACTTCCAAGTCGACCGCGCCGCGCACCACTTCGTTCGCCGGCGCCTTATGGACGCCGCGCTCGCCGTCGACGCGCGCGTACAAACCGGCCACATGGCCGGAGGGCGGAATCTCGATCAGATCGCCTTCGCCCTCTTTGCGTTGGGCTGGCGGCGTCTGGTTCTGCACTTTGATCCAGGGATAGTAAAGCGCGCCGTACATCGAATCGTAGCCGGCCCCGCCGGCGCGCCATTCTTTGACGTCTTGCACACCCATGGCGCGTGGCGCGTCGAGGATCGCGAAGCGGTCCTTCATGCTCTCGCAGTGGTTGAGCATGGCAAGCTGGACCGACTTGATCCGCGTCAATCCGTCGCGATCGCCGAGCACCCGTGGGCTCATCAGATCCGGGCAGCAGAGCATCGTCACTTCGTCGATCGCCTCGAGACCGAGGACGCCGGCACGCGCTTCCGCATTGCCCTGCAACTCGGTCGGGTCGATTCGAGCCGGCAGATTCGGCGCTTGCGGCTGGGCCGGTTGCAGCGTGTGGAGGCCGGCTTGCGGCAGCTTCTCCACCGACATCTGCGCTTCATCGACCATCAGCTTGACGCGAATGAGCTGGGATTCCTTGTTGACCACCTGCTCGACATTGCGCACGCCCCGGCCCTTGCCGAAGCTGAGCTGATCGAATGACTCTTCCTTGCCACCCGGCTGGCGGACCGTCAGTTTGAACTGCTCCTCTGTCGCGCCGTCGCCAGTGGCCGGGCCGATCTCGACTTGGATCCCCTCGCCGGCTTTGCCTTCCGACACCGCCTCAATTTGCAGCGAGGTGCCGTGGGCCGGGAGCCGGGCCGGGATCGCGGCCGCCGCCGCCAGCGCCGCCCGCGACTTCTGGCCGTCGGCCCCGCTCTGACTGTTCGTGACGGCGACGACATACGCCTGGCGACCGCCATTGTCGAAGAAGCCGCGCACGGCGTAGGCCAGATACGAATCGGGGATAAAACCGCCGAAGGTATTCGTGAATTGGGACCAGTTGGTTACCAGATGCGGGCGGCTGTCCGGTGCCCGCTCGGTAAATCCAACGAACGCGGCGACCGACGTCCCAACGCCTTGGATTGGCTTGGGTCCGCTGTCGAACTCCTCAATGTATACGCCTGGTGAATAGTAATCAGTCGGCATGGCCAACTCCTCCCGTTCCGACTCGCAACCACCAACCTGCAACCTGCAACGTGCAACCTGCGCCTCGTGGGTCTGCTCATCCAGGGTCCATCGGTCCGTGGGTGAACTGGCCCGTCGCGTCTAGCCCGAGCGGCGGCCGCGCGCCGCGTCCTCGCTCGACCGCCTCCTACCCTCCCTTCTTAGATTTGGAGCCCGCCACCGGACTCCCGAGTGTAACGTCGTAGCTTTCGCCGGGGATCGCCACGGGACGCTCGCCGGATCGACCGTTCTGTTCGGCGACCAGTGTGTAGCTCCCGGCGGGAATGCCACCGAACCAGAATCGTCCGTCCCGGTTGGTAACCGTCGAATAGGCATGGTCCTGGACGCGGATGGTTACTGCCGGGCAGAGATCCCCCGCCTCGTCTCGCACCACACCGCCGATCTGGAGGAGTTCCTCCGGGTCGCGGCCGAACTCGCGGATGCGCGTTCGTGACGTCAGGACCAGCGGCGCCTCCAACGAAATCTTGTCGTGCAGCGGTACCGTCGCGACGACGTTGACCGAGGGACGAATGCGATTGTCGAGCGCGGACCAAACGTCGGCTGGATCGCGCAGCAACCCGTCCGGTTGGGCGACCTCGGTGATCACTGGCCATTCGAGTTCAGTCAGGGCGCCCTTGAGCAGGTGGCGTGGCAGAACGGGGCATTGAACGAACGTCGCCAAGACGCGCCAAAGCAGCCGGTGCTCGTCCTCCGCGTCCGCGGTCCAGGCGGTGCAGACGTAGGAAAGGTCGAAGCGCCGAGGGGGTTGCTTCTTCGTCACCATCCGGCCGTTGGCGTCACGTTCCACAATCCAGTCGGTTTCGCGCAGTTGGAGATTCTCGCGGATATCGTAGAGGTAGCAGTTGACAGTAGGCTTGCCGACCTTGGAGGCCCACTCCCGATCGGGCGCATCGAACGCAATGTCAATCTCGTCGGGATCCATCCCGCCGACGTCTCGCAAGATCGCCTTGATCGTCTCGTCAAGGGCATCCAGCATCGCACAACTCTCAATCGAGGTGTCTTGCGAACAGCTCCATCGGCCAACCGCCACGCGGGCAGCGCCGACGTCTCTGGTTCGGGACCCAAGGTGACGTCGGGACCACACCGATTCGGTCGACTGATGGGTGACTTGCACACCTATCGGCCGTTGAGCCGGTTTTCCCTTCGCCACCACACGCGCGCCGACTGACGCCGGCTTTCGCCGGCCAGGGCTCCGTCGATCGATACGCGGGAGCGGCGAATCACCGACCTCTCATTGCAGACGCACACGGCTCAAAGACCGCGCCCGTCTGTATTGCGCGACACACTTATCCTAGCAGGCTATTTGCGCCCGTCAAGCACCCTACGTACTCTTTCGGCACAAATCTGGTTCAACACAGAGTCCTGCCCGATTGTGTGTCACAGTTCTCCCGCCCGCAGTTCGGCAATGAAGAACTCATAATCCGGATCGCCGTGGCAACAGGCCATGTCATTCAGGTAATAGTCTTCGGCTAATTTCGCTTGCGCTTCCCGGTTC
>JBOGUE010000032.1:0-12638 GCA_050695955.1 Thermomicrobiales bacterium
CCATCACCGCGGTCGGCGCCGCGAGGCCGATCGCGCACGGGCAGGCGATCAGCAGCACCGCCATGAAGGTGGAGAGCGCGAACAGGAGGGCCGGGTCGGGGCCCCATACGAGCCACACGCCGGAGCTCAGGATCGCGATCGCAATGACGACGGGAACGAAGACCTCCGCGATCCGATCGGCCATCTGCTGGATCGGCGGCTTGGAGCTCTGCGCCTCCTCCACGAGGCGGACGATCTGGGCCAGCGCCGTGTCCTTGCCGACCTTGGTCGCGCGGAAGACGAAGCTGCCCGTCTTGTTCAGCGTGGCGCCGATCACCTCGTCACCGGCGCCCTTCTCGACCGGCAGGCTCTCGCCCGTCAGCATGCTCTCGTCGAGCGCCGAGCGGCCCTCCTGGATCACCCCGTCGACCGGAACTTTTTCGCCGGGGCGAACCCGGACCAGGTCGCCGGCCTGGACAGTCTCGACCGGGATGTCCTGCTCGACGCCGTTGCGGATGACGCGGGCGGTTTTGGCCTGGAGACCCATCAGCGCCTTGATGGCGCCGCTCGGCTGTTTCTTGGCGCGCGCCTCGAGCCAGCGTCCCATCAGGATCAAGGCGATGATGATGGCCGCCGTCTCGTAGTAGAGGTGCGCTTCAAAACCCCAATCGACGGCTTTCTCGGGCCAAAGGGTGACGAAGGCGCTGTAGCCGAACGCGGCGCTCGTGCCGAGGGCGACGAGCGTGTTCATGTTCGTGGTGAAGTGCTTCGCCGCCGCCCACGTTGCCTCGTAAAAGACGCGGCCGGCCCAGAACTGGATGGCGGCCGCGGCAATCAGCAGGAAGGGCGCCAACGTCTCAATCGACACGCCGATCGGCAGGTACATCAACCCCATCATCGCGAGGCCGACGACGAGGCTGACCAGCGACTTACGCTTCAGATCCGCGACCTCGTGCTCCTGCTCCAACTCCCGCGGATCGGCCTCCTCGCCAGAGACAACCTGCTGCTGAGCGGTTGGCGTCACCAGATCCGCGGCGGGAACGTTGCCGACCGCGTAGCCAGCTTTTTCGACCGCCGCACGGAGATCCTCTACGCGGACTGTCGCCGGGTCGAAGGTCACCTGGGCCTTCTCGGTCGCGAGGTTGACGTTGGCTGCAGTCACACCCGGCACCTTGGCCAACGAGCGCTCAACGCGGCGCACGCAGGAGGCGCAGGTCATTCCCTCGATCGGGAGCGCAATGTCGCCGGATGCTAAACGTGGCGCGGACGGCACGGGCGGCACGGACGGCGCAGGTAGTTGGGGTACGCTGTAGCCGGCCTTTTCGACCGCCGCTTTGAGCGCCGTGGCATTGGCCTGTGCCGGATCGAACGTCACCCGCGCCTTTTCGGTCGCCAGATTGACGGCGGCCTCGGTCACTCCCGGCACCTTGCCGAGCGCCTTTTCCACGCGCCGCACGCACGAGGCGCAGGTCATGCCGGAAACCGGCAGCGTCACCTCGACGCCGGTCGTCGGCTTGGTATCGTCTGTCGTCGTCTTGCCAGGTGCGGTAGTTACCATCGGCTGACTCATTCCCATCACGTTCTCGCGCCCCGGACATTATACCGCCCTGGGGTATTGTTCACCATTATACCCATAGGGGGTATTTGAGTCAATGGTGCACTTAGGCGCTGTCGGCGGGGCGCGAGTCAGGCTACGATTCCCGCATGGACATGGACATGGACATGGAAGACGAGGCGCACCAGCAGGACGACACGGCATCCGCTCCGCAACTGACTTCGCGAAGCCGACGCGACAAACGACGTTTGATCGTCCTGGCCGCGGTCCTGGCTGTGGCCATCGCGATCATCGGCATTGTCGCGTTCGGCGGCGACGAAAACGATCCGGCAAGCGACCAGACGGGTATTCCAACCCAGGTCGCGGGTCTTGCTCAGAACATCCCGCCACCGGAACGCTGCCGTGTCACGCCGCGACCGGTCGATAGGATGCAAGCACTCATGGCAACGCCGGTGGCCAGCCCTGTCACCGACATCAGAGTCGCATCGCCCGGTCCAGCGGAGGGCACGCCAGCCGATGCGGCAACCATCGAGGATGTTGTAGCCACGTACACAGAAGCGATCGCCTGCCAGAACGCTGGAAACTTCGCGCGGACCTACGCGCTCTATTCGGACGACTTTGTCCGGCGCATCCTCGGCGGCGCGTCGGTCCAGCTCGGGGTCGACCCTGCCCTGGTCGCGGTGGTGATCGGCACGCCGACGACCGTGCCGCCGATGGAGTGGACCGCTATCGTCGCGCGCGGCGCCGTCGAGATGCTCTCAGATGGGCGAGCGAGCGCGGTGTTCGTCACGGTCAAGGTCCAGGATGCCGGCAACAGCGACGCTGCCCGGCCGCGCGTCGTCTTCTTCGTTAAACAGGACGGCCGCTGGCTGATCGACGGGACATTCGACCCAGCCGCCGAGGGGACGCCGGCGGGATCACCTGTTATTGGGAGCGTGGTTGGCATGGGGTAATCTACCGATTGGTGTTTATAGGGCTATTGTGCGAGTCTCGTCCTGGCTAGAGTGAAGCACACGGCCGATGATGATCTCGTCGTCGGTGACGTGGTAGTAGATAACGTGTTGTTCGACCACGAGACCGCGGCAACCGAAGAATAATTCATCCCGAAGCCGACCGCTTTCCGGATAGTCAAGCAGTGAGCGCATCGCTTTGTAAAGCTGGGCGCGGTAGCGACGGCGTCGCACTTCTCCCCAGCGCTGCTGCGAGTAAAGAAGCGTCTCCTGCAAGTCGAACCGCGCGTCGACTCTGAGGGTGAGGCGACGTTTACGGGCAGACATGTGGGCTCGGGGTTTCGCCCCGGCGAAAGTCTTCCTCCGCTTCCCGCTCGATCTCGTCCATTAGTTCCGGCGTCAGCTCACCGGCGTCGCCGCTCTCGAAGCCAGCACGTACTAACTCACGCAATTTGAGGAAGCGTGCTTGATTGCGCTCCTGTAGCAGCTGCAGGGCGTCGCTCAGCACGGCATCGGCATCAGGATACTGCCCGCTCTCAATCCAGTGGCGAATCAGTTTCTCGATTCGAGGGGCCAGGGTCACTGTCATCATTCGTCGTCCTCCTGGTTCCCAGCCTAGCAAAGCGGACCTGGGTTGAGTAGCGGAATTTGCAGACCGAGACTCCTAATATCGCCGCGGTTGACGCCGAAGACTATCGCCGCTGCATCCGTGGGTCGAGGGCGTCGCGCAGGCCGTCGCCGAGGAGGTTGCAGCCGGCGACGGCAATGGAGATGGCAAGGCCGGGGTAAAGCATCAGTTCCGGAGCGCGTTGAAAGAAGACCCGGCCATCGCTGAGCATCGTGCCCCATTCGGGCGTCGGCGGCTGTGCTCCCAGCCCGAGGAAACTCAAGCCGGAGATCGCCAGCATCAACCCGCCGAACTCCAGCGTCGCCAGCACGATCACCGAGGGGATCACGTTCGGCAGGAGGTGGCGAAAGATGACGTGGGCGGGCGTTGCCCCGCAGCAATGAGCCGCGGTGACGAACTCGCGTTCCCGCATGGCGACGGTGAGGCCGCGCATGACGCGCGCATAATCGACCCACCAAACGGCAACCATGCCAATCATCACGTTTTGCAGGCTCGGGCCGAGCATGCCGACGATTGCTAACGCCAGCACCAGGCTGGGAAAAGCAAGCAAGACGTCGACGACACGCATCAGAATGTCGTCCACAATGCCGCCAAAGTACCCGGCGATCAAGCCGACCGTCACGCCGATGGTGACGATCCCGAGCGCGGCCAAGAACGCCGTCCCCAAGGTCCAACGAGCACCGTGGATCAGGCGGCTGAGGATGTCGCGACCGAGGTCGTCGGTCCCCAACCAATGTTCGGCGCTGGGCGACGCAAGCCGGGCGCGGGCGTTGACGTCGTTCGGGTCGTGCGGCGCGATGATCGGCGCGAAGATCGCGACCAGAACGAAAAGCGTCAGGACGATCGCGCCGGCGACCGCCGTACGATCCTTGCCGAGCCGGCGCAGCGTGACCATACGCTGATGGCGCCAACCGCCAAACCGCGTATGCGAATGGCCCCGCGTCATTGGCTGAGAGGAAATCGTCGCCTCGCTCACCGTCTCATCCTCGACCCTGGCCCAGGCGGATGCGCGGGTCGATCAATCCGTATCCCACGTCCACAAGCAGGTTCACCAGTAAGAAGACCGTACCCATGAAGACGACGAATCCTTGAATCACGGGATAGTCGCGGTCGTAGATCGCGTCGAGCGCAAACTTGCCGATGCCCGGCCAGGCGAAGATCGTTTCGACGATCACCGCGCCGCCGAGCAGACCGGCGAACCGCATGCCGGCGACGGTGGTCACCGGTATCAGCGCGTTCCGCATCGCGTGGCTCAGCACGACGGACTGTTCTTGCAACCCCTTCGCCCGGCCGGTGCGGACGAAGTCCTGGCCCAAGACTTCCAGCATTTCGGAGCGCGTCAACCGCATCAGGCTCGCGCTCGCTGCCAGTCCCAGCGTCACCGAGGGCAAGACCAGATGTTGCCAGGTGCCGCGCCCGGCGACCGGCAGCAGATGCAGCCGCACGGCGAAGAGGAGGATGAGGAGGTACGCCACCCAATAGCTCGGCATCGACGCCCCGAGCAAGGCAATCGCCCGCGACAGATGATCCACCGGCGAATTGCGCCAGACCGCCGCAAAAATGCCGAGCGGCAGCGCCAACAGCAGCGCCGCCGCCAACCCGAGCACGGCAATTTGCAGCGTATTCGGGAACCGATCGGCCAGCGCGGCGAGCACCGACTCGCCGGTGCTATAGGACGTGCCCAGATCACCCGTCAATGCGTCGCCCAACCAGCGAACGTAGCGGACCAGGAAGGGATCGTCCAGCCCGAGCTCCTGCCGCATGTGCGTCACTTCGTCCGCGGTCGGCTGGCGCCCCATCAGTCGCTGCACCGCCTGCCGCGCCGGATCGCCCGGAGTCAGGTTCGTCAGCGCGAAGGCCACGAAACTGATCCCCAGCCAAACCGGGATCAAGTAGATCAATCGCCGCAGGACGTAGCGTGTCACGGGCTCGCTCCGCTCACGGGGGGCAGGAGTCGGGAGTCAGGGGTCAGGGGCGACGAATTGCGCTCTCCCTGACTCCCGACTCCTGGCTCCTGCCCCCTACTCAGATACGGTTACGCCGGTCCAGCGTTGATTGACGCCTGAGGGGTGCGCTTCCAGGCCTTCGACGTTGTCCGCGACGCCAATCAGGCGAAACGTGCCGGCGAGTGGGATAACAACGTGCATATCGTCGATGAGTACCTTCATCGCGTTCGCCGCGGCTTCCTGGACCGCCTCGACCTCGACCGCATCCCGGCACATGTCAATGTGGGCGTCGAAATCGGGACCGGGCGCGAAGGCCGCGCCATACATCATCGCCTCCGGGTCGCCGTCTGGGGCGGGCGAATAGAAGAGAAGATCGGGCAGGAAACAGGGGTTGCCGTCGTTTTGGCTGCCCGCCTCGGCCCAGAGGTCGCCCTCAAGTGTCTGAAGGCGCGCCTCGTAGGTCGGGGTATCGGGGGTCTGAACCAACTCGATCGCGATGCCGACCTCTTCGAGCTGGGCCTGCACGAGCTCCGGCATGGCGCCGTGGGTGTCAGCGTCCGGGAAGCCGACGACCATTGTCAACGTGAGCTCACGGCCGTCCTTCTGCCGCGTGCCGTCTCCCGTCCAGCCCGCGGCTTCGAGCACCTGCTTGGCCCGCTCGGGGTCGTATGTCGCGCCCTGCACAATACTGGCTGACTGGCCCAGGATGCGCGGCGGGATCATCGTGTTGTTGACTTCGGCGTAGCCCTCCCAAACCCCGTCGACAATTTCCTGCTTATCAATGGCGTAGGCGATTGCCTCGCGGACCGCCGGGTCTTGGCCCAAATCGTATGGCTCGGCCCCGTGGATGTTGACATACAGCGCCTCGTAGGCCCCGACCTGGGACGTCACGAGCGCGAAGCCGTCGGTCGCCTCGATCTCGGGCGCCGACTGGCGTTCGAGCAACGCGATATCTACTTCGCCCGATTGCAAGGCAAGGGCGCGGGAGACGGCGTCCGGGTAGAACCGGAAGGTCAGACGGGTGACGGTGGGCGCGTCGCCCCAGTAGCCGTCGTATGCTTCGACCGTGTAATGGTCCTCGCGGACGTACTCAACCTCGCGATATGGTCCCGTGCCCACGCGCGTCTCGGCAGGCTCAGTGTTTGGCGCGACGATGCTGTTCTGCGGGTGATTGAGCTGCTGGACCAACCGTTTGTTTGGCCGCGTGGGGGTGATCTCGACCGTGGAGTCGTCGACGGCCACCGTCGAGCTCTCATCGATGCCGAGGGTGCCGCCGCCGCGACGCGCGATCCGCGCCATCGTCCAGACGACCGCCTCGGCGGTGAAGGGCGTGCCGTCGTGGAACGTGACGCCCTGCCGAAGGGTGAAGCGCCAGGTGTTCGGCTCGACGAACTCCCACGACTCGGCCAGCAGCGGCTCAACTTGATAGTCGGGCGTCAGCCGGACGAGCGACTCGAAGATATTCGTGTTCGTCGGATACTGGCCGATGTTGGATCGGTCGGGCTCGGTGCGGTAGGTGTCCGCGTCGGTCCCGATGGTCAACTCGCCACCAGACTCCTGGCGCCGAGGCGCGGCGACGGCCTTTGATGCGCCGAGTCCACCCAACACCGACGCCGACGCGGCGCCAATTCCTGCCATCTGGACGAGGCGGCGGCGAGACACCGCCCGTAGTCGCACGTCGTGTGTGGTCACGGTATTCTCCTTCGGCGTCGCTCACGACGCGCATTGGGCGCAAACATCCGCCGTCGCCACTCATCCTCCGGCGACGTTCATGGTAAAGATACCCCCCGGTGGCATCGCTATCATAAAATACCCCCCGGTGGCACCCTCGTCAATACGTCGGCCGTCGCTGCACGACGGCCGGCAAGCGGCGGCAGGTAGTATTGTCCATATTGGCACGCGGAGTGGCATCGGGGGCACAACCGCACAGAACGAACGGAGCGCAAGGTGGGAACGGATCACGGCGTCGTGACAGATCGAAACACCGTTCGGGCCGCATCAGATCACGACGCACATCGGTCGGTCGAGGTCGATGGTCGAGCGCTTACAATCGAGGAAGTCAAAGCAGTCGCGCGAAACGGACGACCCGCACGGCTCGCGCGATCCGCCTTGCCAGGGGTCGAGGCAAGCCGTGCCGTTGTCAGCCGGATCGTCGCCGAAGGCCGCCCGGCTTACGGCATCACCACCGGGTTCGGTGCGCTCAGCGATCAGGCGATCTCCGTCAGTCAGACAAAGGAGCTCCAAGCCAACCTGCTACGCAGCCATGCCTCCGGCGCGGGCGAGCCACTGCCCGCGGTCGTCGTGCGCGCCGCGATGCTCTTGCGTGCGAATTCCCTCGCGCGCGGTCACTCAGGCGTTCGCCCCGTGGTCATCGCGCGGCTGCTTGACCTGCTGAACGTTGGTATTACGCCAGTTGTTCCTTGCCAGGGATCGTTGGGCGCGAGTGGGGACCTCGCGCCGCTCGCGCATCTCTCCCTGCCATTGATCGGCCTCGGTACGGTCGAAACGGACGGCCAGCGTCTTCAGGCGGCCAAGGCGTTGCGAGCAGCGGGTATTGCGCCACTCGAACTGGAACCCAAAGAAGCACTGGCCCTGATCAACGGCACCCAGGTGATGACGGCGCTGGGTGTCCTCGCGTTGCTCGACGCCGAGCGATTGCTCGACAGCGCGGTGGTGACCGCGGCCCTCTCGTGCTGCGCCCTGGCTGCCCGCCGTGCCCCGTTCGACCCACGCATCCACGAGGTGCGTCCACATCCCGGCCAAGTCGAGGTCGCGGCCGCGTTGCTCAATCTCCTGGAGGAAACGCCGGAGCCGGAGCCGTTGTCCAAGCGGCTGCAAGACCCCTACACGATCCGTTGTATTCCGCAGGTCTATGGGGGCATCAAAGGCGCGCTCGCGAACCTGCGCCGTACGCTCGAAATAGAGATCAACGCCGCCACTGACAACCCCCTCCTCTTCGATGACGGATCGGTAATCTCCGGCGGCAACTTCCACGGACATCCGTTGGCGCTAGGGTTTGACGCCGCCAAAATCGCGGTCGCCTCGTTGGGTACGATCGTCGAGCGTCGCATCGCGCTCATGGTCGATGGTGAAGTCCGCGGGCTGCCACCATGCCTGGCCCCGGACGCCGGACTCCATTCCGGGTACATGATCGCCCATTACCTCGCCGCCGGGCTGGTGGCCGAGAACCGGGTCTTGGCCCACCCGTCCAGCGTCGATTCGATCCCGACGTCGGCCGGCGTCGAGGACTACAACAGCATGGGGGCGACGGCCGCGCGCCATTTCCGAGCCATCGTGGCCAACGTCGAAACGATCGTCGCGGTCGAGGCGCTTTGCGCGGCCCAGGCATGCGATCTCGCCGAACGCGTCCCTCCCGGTCGCCTCGGCGCGCTCCACGGCCGTATTCGGGATCGCATCCCGATGCTGCAATCGGACGATCATGTTGTCGCGGACGACGTGACGGCCTCCGTTGATCTGCTGCGCGCGGGCGCTTACTGCCCATAGGCAAAGACGGGACCCATTGATGGCGACAGTAGGACCGCGAACAATCCGGGCGCCGCGCGGCAACGAGATCTCCTGCAAAGGATGGCAACAAGAGGCCGCGCTGCGGATGTTGATGAACAACCTCGATCCCGACGTCGCGGAGCGCCCCGACGATTTGGTCGTGTATGGGGGAACGGGGAAGGCTGCCCGCTCCTGGGAGGCATTCGACGCCATCGTGGATTGCCTCGAAAAGCTTGAGGGGGACGAGACGCTGCTTGTGCAGTCCGGGAAGCCGGTCGGCGTCATGCGTACGACCGAGGACGCACCACGGGTGCTCATCGCGAACTCGCTGCTCGTGCCGAAGTGGGCGACGTGGGAGGAGTTCTGGCGACTGGAAGGGCTTGGGCTGACCGCGTATGGGCAGATGACGGCCGGTTCCTGGATCTACATCGGCACCCAAGGCATTCTCCAGGGCACCTTTGAAACCTTCGCCGAGCTGGCGCGGCAGCATTTCGGCGGCACACTGCGCGGCCGGATCGTCCTCACCGCCGGCCTCGGCGGCATGGGCGGCGCCCAACCGCTGGCAGTTACGATGAACGACGGCGTCTGCCTCGTCGTCGAGGTTGATTCCGAGCGGATCAAACGGCGCCTCGACACCAGTTATTGCGACGAGTCGACCGGCTCGTTGGGTGAGGCCATCGCACGAGTGCACGACGCGGCGGCAAGAGCGGAAGCGCGCTCGATCGCGCTGCTGGGCAACGCGGCGGAGGTGCTGCCGGAACTCGCGAAGCGCGGATTCCGGCCGGACGTCGTCACTGACCAGACTTCAGCGCACGACCCGCTGGACGGCTACGTCCTCCCCGAGATCACGCTCGACGACGCTCGAGTTCTCCGGCGGTCAAGCCCGGAGCTCTACAAGGAGCGCTCCTACCAAGCGATGGCCGACCACGTCGAGGCGATGCTGGAGTTCCAACGGCAGGGCGCGGTCATCTTCGACTACGGCAACAACTTGCGCGGCGGCGCCTATCTTGGGGGCGAGGAACGCGCATTCGACTATCCGGGATTCGTGCCCGCGTTTATTCGGCCGCTCTTCTGTGAGGGAAATGGACCGTTCCGCTGGGTCGCCCTCTCCGGCGATCCGGCCGATATCCGCGCCACGGACCAGGCGCTGTTGGAACTCTTTCCGGAGAACCAGTCGCTGCGGCGATGGCTGTCGCTTGCGGCGGAGCGAGTGCAGTATCAAGGTTTGCCTGCCCGCATCTGCTGGCTTGGCTACGGCGAGCGGCACCGGGCGGGGTTGGCGTTCAATGCCCTCGTCGCGAGCGGTGAGGTCTCAGCGCCGATCGTCATTGGCCGCGATCACCTCGACGCCGGCTCCGTCGCGTCGCCCTACCGGGAAACCGAGGGCATGCGCGACGGATCGGACGCTATTGCCGATTGGCCGATCCTCAATGCCCTGCTCAACGTCGCCTCCGGCGCAACCTGGGTCTCGGTGCACCACGGCGGTGGCGTCGGTATGGGCCTCTCGATCCACGCCGGTCAGGTCATTGTTGCCGACGGTACGCCGGCGGCAGCTCGCCGGCTGGAACGCGTCCTCACCAACGATCCCGGCACGGGCGTATTGCGCCACGTCGACGCCGGATACGAACGCGCCGTCCTCCATGCGCGGGCTACGGGCATGAAGATCCCGCTCTGGCCATCGGACATCGGGATGTAGGTAGGTAGGCACGCTTACGGCATGGCGTTACTGGTCGTCAGTGACGAGCGCGATCGCGAAGCCGTCGTACCCCTTGCTGCCCACGGTTTGGACCGCCGTTGCGTTCAAGCGAGGCTCGTTGGCGAGCGCCTCGTTGAATCGGCGTACGCCTTGGACGTTGAGGTCGCTGCTGGTCGTGTCGAGCACCGCACCGTTGCGCACGACGTTGTCGGCGACGATCAGGGTACCGGGCCGCGAGAGCTTGAGCGACCACGCAAGGTACTCCGCGTTGCTCGGCTTATCGGCGTCGATGAAGATCAGGTCGAACGGGCCCACGCCCTCGGCCGCCAGCCTTGGCAGTGTCTCCACAGCCCGTCCCACGCGGATCTCGACGACGCCTGCCAAGCCAGCCCGGTCGATGTTGGCACGCGCGACGCCGGCGTGCTTTGGGTCAGCCTCCAACGTGACCAAGCGACCCGCGGCGGAAAGCGCCCGCGCCAGCCAGATCGTGCTGTACCCGCCGAGCGTGCCGATCTCCAGGATGGAGCGCGCTCCGTGGATCTTCGCGAGGAGAAACAGCAATTTGCCCTGGTTTGGGGCGACGTTGTGCGGCGGCAAACCGGCTTCAGCGCTGGCCTGCAGCGCCGCATTAAGCGCCGGGTCGGGCGGCACGAACATCTCGACGAAGTAGCGGTCGACTGCTGTCCATTGATCCTGGGCCATGCTTTCTCCTTGCATGTAGCGGTCCTCGCCGCCTGAGCAATCAGTCGAGCATGCGCAATGTCCGCGCGAATCCGTCCGATGCCTCCCATGCCAGCGGATGATGGCCGTCACGGACCACCCAGGTACCAGCCACCATCACGTTGCGAACGACCGGTGTCGTGGCGGAGATGATCCAGGCGTCGAGCACTGTTGCTGGCGCGTGGCGGAGGAGGGCGACGCCGTCGGGGTCGAGCTCAATGAGGTCGGCTCGCAAACCGGGCACGATCGCACCAACCGGCTGTGCCAGCGCAATCGCCCCACCGCTGAGTGCGCGGTCGAAGAGCACTCGACCAGGGTGCTCCGTGGCGGAGTTGCCGGGGGTGACCACGGCATCTCGCCGCCGATGGATGAGGCGCTGACCGTAGTCAAGCATGCGTAGCTCGTCACCGAGGCTGACCGCGACGTTGCTATCGGTGCCGATGCCCCACCGGCCACCGTCCGCCTGGAAGTCGATCAAGGGAAAGAGACCGTCACCCAGGTTGGCCTCCGTGATTGGGCATAGACCGACCGTCGCACCGCATCGCGCAATCCCGCGCCGTTCATCGTCGGTGACGTGGGTGGCGTGAATCAGCGTCCAGCGTGAACTCAAATCGACATGTTCGAGGAGCCATTCGACCGGGCGGGCATGGAGGCTGGCAAGGCACTCCTCGACTTCGCGCACTTGCTCGGCGGCATGTATATGGATTGGCGCGGTCGGATTGAGGGTGTCGATCCCCCGCAGGAGGTTCGCGATCTCGTCGACCGCAACCGATCGCAGGCTATGCGGCGCCACGCCGACGCGCAGCGTCGGGTCGTCATTGCTGAGCGTTCGCAGGACCTCGACCAGCCGCAGAAACCCATCGACGTCTCGATGGACGAATCGTCGTTGACCATCGTTCGGTGGTGCGCCGATCCCGCCTTGGGTATACAGCGCCGGCAACAAGGTCAGGCCGATGCCCGTGCGACCCGCCGCGGCGACAATCCGTTCGCTCAACTCGGCAGGGTTGGCGTAAGGCCGGCCATCCTTGTCATGGTGCAGGTAGTGAAACTCACCGACGGTCGTGAACCCGGCGAGCAGCATCTCGACATAAGCAAACGTTGCGATCGCTTCCAGGTCCTCCGGGGAGAGGGCATTGGCGTGGGCATACATCCGATCGCGCCAACTCCAGAAGTCGGCGTGAGTCGAGCCGGGGATCCCTTCGGCGCGGCCAGCGATGCCACGCTGATGGGCGTGGGAGTGCAGATTCGGCATCCCCGGCAAAACGAATCCGGAGAGGTCGTGATATTCGTCGTCCGACCACGATGCCGGATGCGCCGATTCGACCGCGATGATCCTCCCGGCATCGTCGATCTCCAGGTAACCAGGCGAGAGCCAACCCGCGGGTTGATGCAGGTGTGCCGCACGGTAGCGGCCCGCATTACGTCCAGGTCGTGTCATATTGTGAACCGTCCCAAGCTAAAACAGGGTAATGCCCTCGTTGACAAGGTTGTCACAGGTGGCATGCGGCTTGCGTTCTGGCATGAGTATCCCGCACTCCCCGCCCAATGACCGGCGACGGGCGGATTCTGCCCGTCGCCGGTCACAACCGGTCACAACTTAATCACAGACGCGTCATGTGGATACCGCACTTCCCGCCTATCTTGGCTGAAGTGACGTCGT
>JBOGUE010000033.1:0-9844 GCA_050695955.1 Thermomicrobiales bacterium
CTCAGCCGGTCTTCAGCCGGCTTCGTTGGGTGAGCGCGGGGATCAATCCCCGCGCGGCGCCGGCAAACCTTTCACGTTGCGGAACCGCCCCTCCGAAAATCCGCTCCCGCCCCACTTCGGCATATTCCCCGATTCGCCGTTCCCGCCCCGCTCGCTACTTGTGGCGTCGGTGTCGGCACGTTGTGGAGGCGGTGTGGGTTTCGCCGCGCGACGCGACGTGGCAGCCTGACAGAAGAGGTTCGACGGTAGCCTCACGGATCATACAGGTAGTGACGCGATAGGAGTATCGACCATGCGCCGCCCGCCTCTTCCATTGAGACACCGACGATGGGCCACCCTGCTTCTCGGCGCCGCCGTGCTCTCGCTGGCCGGCCTCTCCGGCGTCGCGGCCGACGATCACGCGGCCACGACCCCCGTCCAAACCATCGAGGTCAACGACACGCGCATCGGGGACGGGCCGTGCGGGTTTCCGGTGCAGCGCGACATCACCGGTAGCGTCGAAGTCGTGCCGGCGATCGACGAACGCGGCAACCTCGTGCTCACCATCGATCCCGTGACGCTCCACGGTTCGCTGACCAACCCGGCCAATGGCTCCTCGACCAGCGTCGCCCTGGCGCTGACGGGCCGCCTCTTCCGCGGCTACGACGTCGCGCCGAGCGGCCTGGCGCTGGATCTGCCGGCCGACGGCGCCAAACGCATCGCCTTCGAGCCGGGCGGCTGGTCCAGCGACCCCTGGGCGCGCGTCTGCGGTCTCCTCTCTTAACGACGGCGGGCGAAGGCGTCCGCCTGGCCGCCCGGATGGGCTGGACGGCCGGTGACACGGGGGGTTTGTCATGGATACGTTGTCTACCGATCGCCTTGCCGCGGCGCGCGGCGCCGCCGTCTCTCGCCGGGCCGTCTTGCGCGGCCTGGCCGGATGTGGGCTGGCTGCTACGTTCTTGCTCCCTGCTGGAATCCATTCGCCGCGGTTCGCACGCGCGGCCGGCGACGAGTTCAAGATCGCCGTCGTCGGCCCGATGTCGGGCGACGGCGCGGTCTTCGGCGAGCAATTCGCCCGCGGCGCGGAGATGGCCGCGCGCAAGATCAACGACGCCGGAGGAGTCGACGGCCGGACGATCGCGATCCTGCCGTTCGACGACCGCAACGATCTGACCGAATCGGTCAACGTCGCCCAAAAAATCGCCTCCGATGGCGACATCGTGGCCAGCATGGGGCACTTCACCAGCAGCGCGGTGCTCGCCGTCATGCCGGTCTACGAAGCCAACCAACTGCCGCTCGTGGTCATTTCCGGTTCGGACCCGAAGATCACCGAGCAGGGCAATCCCTGGATCTACCGGGTCAGCCCCGCCAACGACGGCTGGGCGCGGCAGATGGCGGACCTGATCGTGACGCGGCTCGACCTGCCGACGGTGGCGTCCTTTTACATCAACACCGACTACGGCATATCGGACCACCAGTCGTTCGTCGAGCAAAGCGAAGCCAATGGCGGCGACATCGTCTTCGAGGAGTCCTACCAGCCGGACACGACCGACTTCACGAGCGCCCTCATCAAGCTGAAGAGCGCCGCGCCCGACGCGGTCTATCTCAGCAGCTACCACAACGACGCCGCGCTCATCATCACGCAGGCCAAGGCGGCTGGGATCGAGACGCGCTGGTTTACCGCCACGCCCGTCCTCGCGGGGCCGTTTCCCGCGCTTGGCGGCGAAGCCGTCGAGGGCACCATCATCGCCAGCCTGCCCGAGGGCAACCGTTGGGTGGCCGTCGCCAAGGAGTACGGCGCCGCCTACGGCGAAGCCCCCTCGCCGTTGGTGATCTTCGCCTATACCGCGACGCAGGCGATCGCCGAAGCCGCGCGCGGCGGGGCCGTCAGCCGCGATGGCATCCGCGGCGGGTTGGAACACCTCGAGGCACTCGATACCGCCCTTGGCCCGCTGACGTTCGACGAGCAACGACAGGCCAGCTACGCCGCGTACGAGTACGTGATCGTGCAAGAGGGGACGTTCCAGCCGTGGCAACCGTAACGCTCCCCGTGGTGTTCGAGCAGCTCGTGAGCGGATTGGCGATCGGCGGCGTCTACGCGCTCGTTGCGCTCGGTTTCGCCCTCATCTTCGGTGTGATGCGGGTAGCGCAGTTCGCCCACGGCGAGGTCGCGATGCTGGGGGCGTTCCTGGCGCTCGCGCTGCTGCCGGCGCTGCCGGCCGTCGGCGGCGCGAGATTCGCCCTGGCGCTCGCGGCCGCGCTGCTGCTCGGGGCGATGGTGGGCGCGGTCATCGAGCGGACCGTCTTTCGGCCCCTGACCGGGTCTCCCGCCGTCGCGCCGATCATTGCGGCCGTCGGTCTCTCAATCCTGCTGCAATACCTCGCCGCCGACCTCTGGGGCGCAGAGTTCCATTCCTTTGCGCTCGGCTGGTACCCAGGCAATCTGACGCTCGGTTGGGTGAGCCTTCCGGTCTTCAAAGTCATCATCCTGGGCGCGGCGCTCGGACTCCTCGCGGCGCTGCACCTCCTGCTCACCCGGTCCCGGCTCGGACGGGCAATCCGCGCCACGGCCGCCGACGCCGAAACGGCCCAACTGATGGGCGTCGACACCGCGCGCACCACGGCGGTCACCTTTGCGATCGGTTCGGCGCTGGCCGGCGCGGCGGGCGTGCTGGTCGCCGGACTCTACGGCGTTGCCTATTCCAGCATGGGGGTGCCGATGCTGGTCAAGGGCTACACCGCCACCGTGATCGGCGGTCTTGGCAGCCTCACCGGCGCCGTCGCCGGCGGTCTGCTCCTCGGCGTTACCGAGTTCATGCTCGAGAGCTACGGCTCGCCCCGATGGTCGGACACGATCGTCTTTGCGCTTCTGATCGCCCTTCTCGTCCTTCGCCCGCACGGATTGCTCGGGCAGGTCGCGCCGGAGCGGCTCTGAGATGAGCGGCCGGCGAAGCTGGCGCCGTCCGGCGCTGGATGGGCTGCTCCTCGCACTCGCGATCGCCGCGCCGCTCGTCGTCGCGGACCCATTCGCCCATCGCCTCCTAGCCGTGGCGGCCCTGGAGGCGGTGCTGGCCTCCAGCCTCAATCTCGTCCTTGGCTATGGCGGGCTGATCTCGCTCGGGCACGCCGGCTTCTTTGGCATCGGGGCGTACGTTGCGGCGCTCCTCGCTCTCCGCCTCGATGCGCCGTTTCTCGTGACCCTGCCGGCCGCCGCCGGCGGCGCCGCGCTCACCGGCTGGTTCTTCGTCCGGCCGATCCTGCGCCTGCGTGGCCACTCCTTTGCCCTGGCGACGCTCGCTTTCGGCGAAATCGCCGTTCGCGTCGCCTACAACTGGGACGGCGTCACGCGCGGGGCCAGCGGCCTGCCCGGTGTCCCGCGCCCGGTCCTCTTCGGCTGGACCGCCGTCACCCATCGGGACAACTACTACCTGGCGCTGGCGCTGCTCGCGCTGACCGTCCTCCTCGTGCGGCGCGTCGTCGAGTCGCCGCGCGGCTTGAGCCTCGTGGCGGCCCGGGCCGATGACCACGCGGCGGCCAGCGTCGGCGTCGACGTCGCCCGGGAGCGGACCACCGCCTTCGCTCTCGCCGCGGGTATCGCCGGGGCGGCGGGCGCCCTCTATGCCCACTACCTGACCTTCGTCAGCGTCGAGCCGTTGCACTTCTCCCACACCATCACGCTCCTGGCGATGGTCACCGTCGGCGGCATGGCGACGATCTATGGGCCGATCGCCGGCGCGGTGCTGCTGACCTTCCTACCCGAGTGGTTGCGCGGCCTCGCCGAGATGCGCATGGTCTTCTTTGGCGCGCTTTTGATTCTCTGCGTCCTCGCGCGCCCCCAAGGTCTGCTCGGTCGCGGCGCCGGCGTGCTGCCGCGTCGGCCGCGCGTCCGCGGTCTCCGAGCGATCGGTCAGCGCAGGGAAGCCGCGTCGCCGGCGACGCCATCGACCCGCGAGCCGGGCGGGGCGACGGTCCAATGAGCGCTCCCCTGCTGAGCGTCCGGGATGTGCGGAAGCGGTTCGCCGGGCTGAGCGCCGTCGAGGACTTCGCCATGGATCTTGGCCCGGCCGAGATTGTCGGGCTAATCGGACCGAATGGCGCCGGGAAGAGCACCGTGCTCAACCTCCTCTCCGGGTTTCACCGGCCGGAGTGCGGCTCCATCCGGTTCGCCGGGCACGACGTCACGGGCGCCTCGCCCGGAGAGATCGCCCGCCGCGGTCTGGTTCGCACCTTTCAGCATATCCGCCTCTTCGGCGACCTCACGGTGCGCCAGAACGTCGAGGTCGCGACCCAGTCCTGGCTGCCTTGCTCACTGGCCGGTTCGCTGCTTCGCACACGCCGCTACCGCGAGCGGCTCCGGGTCATGCGCGACGCGGTCGACGAGTTGTTGGGGGACTTCGAGTTGGCGCATCTCCAGCATCACCCGGCGGGCGCTCTTCCCTATGGCGATCAGCGACGGGTCGAGATTGTCCGCGCCCTGGCGACACGACCCCGCGCCCTCCTGCTCGACGAGCCGGCCGCCGGCATGAACGCGCCGGAGGCGCTCGCGCTCGCTGAGTTCCTGGCCGAGACGAGCGCGCGGCACGGAATTGCCATCCTCGTGGTCGAGCACCACTTCGAGGTGGTCAGGCGGCTCTGCCGGCGGGTCATCGTCATGGATCAGGGCACGGTCATCGCGACCGGCGCCCCGCGCGAGGTAACCGAGGATGCGGCGGTGATCCGGGCCTATCTGGGGGCGGCGGCATGACGACGCGCGGCGATCGCCATCCCCTCGGCGACGGCGTCGTCGAGCGTCATCGTCTGGCCCTCGTCCCAGGCGGCCGCGAAGTCCGCCTCGCTCAGCGCCGCCCGGACGGCGGCAAGCCGCCGCGCGTAGATCGGCTTTTCGATCGGCTCCTGGAAGAACCCAATCGCCTCCCGCAAGGCCGCCGCCGCGCCGAAGAGGCGGGCCGCCCGCGCCGGATCGCCCCGCTCGGCGGCGAGCGCGGCCAGCGTCTCGAGGCAGGTGAAGGTGCCTAGCGGCGCGGCCGCGACGGCCACGAGACCTTCCCGGTGGCCGGCGCTTCCCCAGCGGGCGCCGACGTTTCGTAGGTACACCAGCGCCTCGCCAAGCAGCGTCGCCGCGCGGTCCGTCTCTCCACGTTCCAGCATGACATCGCCCAGCAAGGCGGTCGTCATGGGCACGCCCAGGGGATGGTCGATGGTGCGAATCGTGGCCACCGCCTCCTCGGCGTGCATTGCCGCCCGGTCGAGGTCGCCCAGGTCGCGCATCACGCGAACCAGCGCATAGAGGTTGGGGCCGATGAACCAGGGAATGCCGGTGGCGCGGGCCATGGCGAGGCTTTCCGTGAGGACGTTGGCGGCGCGCGCGGAGTCGGTGCCCCCGAGCGCCAGCCCCAAGCACCAGAGCGCGTACCCCAGCCTGGCCTGATCGCCAAGCTCCCGCCAAATGGCCACGGCCTCGTCGTGGACGCGAATCGCCCGAAGGTGCTCGCCGTGACTCGGCTTGTAGAGCAGCGCCCCGAGTCCGGTCATCGCCATGGCCCAGGCGTAGGGGTAGTCCCGCGCATCAGGTAAGCCGAGGACTGCATCGAGCTGCGCCTGCCCCTCGATGAAGTGGCCACGATACCACCAGAACCCCGAGAGGTATCCGCCCAGCCGCAGGGCGTCTTCCGTCGCGCCCCGGTCGCGCAGCCAGCGGAGGGCCGCGCGAAGGTTGGCGTGTTCGGCCTCGAGCCGTCGCATCCAGGTCAGCATCTCCGGCCCCTGGCCGCCCGGTTCGGCCCGGGCCGCCAGGTCGAGGCACCACTCCGCGTGGCGCCGCCGGGCCTCCTCCCTCTCGCCGCTGAGCGCGAGCTGCTCCAGACCGAACTCGCGGATCGTCTCCAGCATCCGGTAGCGCGGCTCCCCCTCGGTTTCCTCCATCAGACGGACGAGGCTGTGATCGACGAGGGAGGCGAGGAGATCGAGGACGTCGGGTGATGGGTGATGGGTGATGGGTGATGGGGTGGCGTCGTCCGCTATCACCGATGACCCATCACCCATCACCTGCTCGGCGGCCTCCAGCGTGAAGCCGCCGGTGAAGACGGCGAGGCGGCGGAAGAGGGCTTGCTCGGCGGGGTCGAGGAGGTCGTAGGACCAGACGATGGCGCCGCGCATCGTGCGCAGGCGGTCGGGTTGGTCGCGGGGGCCGCCGGTCAAGAGCGGGAGCCGCGGTTCGAGGCGGGCCAGCAGCGCCGCCGGCGGCAGGAGAGCGGTACGGGCCGCGGCCAGTTCGATCGCCAGCGGGATGCCGTCGAGCCGCGTGCAGATCTCGACGATGATCGCCGCGTCGTCGCCGATCTCGAAACGCGGGTTGACCGCCTGCGCCCGCTCGATGAAGAGGCGGGTCGCCGGGTAGTCCAACAACTCCCGCGCCGTCGGCGTGCTGGACGGGTCGGGGAGGTCGAGCGGCGCTACCGGCACGTCGCGCTCCCCGGTCACCAGCAGGCGTGCCCGGCTGGTGACCAGCGCCTTGACGCGGGGGCATTGCTCCAACAACGACGTCACCGACGGCGCCGCCGGCAGGATCTGCTCGAAGTTGTCGAGCACGAGCAGCACCTCGCGCTCGCGGAGGTGCCCGGCCAGCACTTCGGCGATGGTCCGGCCGCCCATCTCCGGGATGGCCAACGCCGTGGCGATGGCCGATGGCACGAGCGCGGCGTCGCGCGTGGCGGCCAGCGAGACAAAGTACGCCCCGTCGGCCGTATGGGTCGCCAGATCGGTGGCGGCGGCGATCGCCAGGCGGGTCTTGCCGACCCCGCCCGGACCGGTCAGCGTCAGCAGGCGCACGTCGTCGCGCCGCAGCAGTTCGCGAATCTCTTCGATGGCGTCGTCCCGACCAACCAACGGCGTCAGCGGCGCCGGGAGACCGCGCCGGCTGAGAATCGCGTCTACCGTGGGCGTTGCCGGCTCCGGCGCGCGCACCGCGACCGACAGGAAGGCCGCCCGTTCTCCCTCGGTCAGATCAAGAGCCGCCGCCAACGATCGAACTGTCTGCGGGTAAGGTCGCCGGCGTTCGCCCCGTTCCAGCGCTCCCACGCCCTTCGCCGTCAGGCCGGCTCGCTCGGCCAGCTCTTCTTGCGTCAGCCCCGCTTGCTCCCGATGCCGGCGCAAGCGTTCGCCAAAACTCGCATTCGCGACTATCGAAGCACTCATGGTTCCCGTCCTGGCCTCTTCGCGTGCTCCCGCTCCACCATCATCTCGATTGTCGCGTCTGCTCGCCGTCGGCGCATCGGTGAGGTTGCCGATTTCGGCGCGCGCTCCTGCCGGTCAACCGTGGGCCAACTGTGGATTCGCTGTGGGTGGCCTTCGGCATGGGTCAAACCCAGACTGAATCAGCGGATCGAACACGATCGGCTTCATACCTGGAGGTCACCATGTCGAGCACCTTGCTGACGACTAATGTCATGCCCGACTACGCCGTGAGCCGGGCCACGTACGAATCGCGCCGCCAGGAGCATCTCGGAGAGATGCGCCGGCGTGTCCCCGCTCACCTCGAGCGGTTGGCCTGGCCGGCGGCGCGGCTCCAAGCGGAACGCGATGCCCGCTTGCGCGATCTGATCCGGATCGCGCGCGAACGTTCGTCATGGCACCGGGAGCGGCTCGGGCACCTCATTCTAGACGATTTCGGAGCAGACGACCTGTCGCGTATCCCCGTGATGACGAAGCACGATCTGATGGCCAACTTCGACCAGATCGTCACCGACCCCCGCGTCACCCTCAACGCGATCGAGTCCCACCTCGTCCACCTCATAGCTGACAACTACCTCTTCGACCGCTTCCACCCCGTCGCCTCGGGCGGGTCGAGTGGGCAGCGCGGTGTCTTCGTCTACGATTGGGAGAGCTGGGCCGACTGCTACCTGAGCTGCCTGCGCTATGTGATCCGGCTTCAAGGGCCCGCATCGACGCAGCGGCCGATGCGCCTCGGCGCCATCGCCGCCGAGCACGCGACACATATGTCCAGCGCGCTGCCACAGACCTTCAGTGATCCGGCGGTGCTGGCGCCCATCCGCATCCCCATCACCCTGCCGCTGCCGCGGATCGTCGCCCGATTGAATGAGGCGAACCCGGACGGGCTGATTGCCTATGCCTCGATTCTGCCTGAGCTCGCCCACGAGGCCAGCTCCGGTCGCTTGCGGATCGCGCCGCGCAGCATCATTGCGGTCTCGGAACCGCTCTTGCCCGAAATTCGGGCCGTGGCGGAGGAGACGTGGGGCGTGCCGGTCATGAACTGGTGGGCCTCCTCGGAAGCGGGCGGCATGGGCATCGCTTGCGGACGCGGCCGCGGCATGCACCTGAGCGACGATCTGATCATCGTCGAGCCGGTCGACGCCGAAGGGCGGCCGGTGCCGCCCGGGGTCCGCTCGGACAAAATCTACCTGACCAACCTCTACAACCCGCTCCTGCCCCTGATCCGCTTCGAGATCACCGACCAGATCACCCTCATCCCCGGTGACGATCCGTGCCCCTGCGGCTCGGCCCACCGGCGACTCGAGGACGTCCATGGTCGGCTCGACGACCTGTTCCTCTATCCCGGCGTGGGCGCGGTCCACCCGCACCTCTTCCGCTCCCGGCTCGGCCGCGAGCGCAACATCGTCGAGTACCAGGTGCGGCAGACGGCGCGCGGCGCGGCGATCGCGATCCGCACCCACGGCGAGGTGGACACGTCGCGTCTGGGCGCGGCGATCGCCGCCGACCTCAGCCGCCTTGGCCTCTGGGACCCTGCCATCGCGGTCGACGCGGTCGATCACTTGGAGCGACAGGCGACGGGCAAGCTGAAGCGGTTCCTGCCGCTGGCGGCAACCGCCGCCAACACGACCGCCTGACGCAAAACCGCGTCGGCTGTGGCATCAACTGTGCTGGACGTCACATCTGTCACGGACGCCCGTGCTTTATTCGTCCGGTAAGGAGATGCTGTTGAACCGCCAAAAGTCCGCATCTGACTGGGCAAATCTCGATCGCACCGCCGATCCCGCCGCCTTCGTCGGCTACCTCGACGTGGTCACCGGCCAGGCCGCCGCACAAGCCTACAAGCAGGAAACCTATGCCCTCCTCCGCCTCAATCCCGGCGACCGCGTCCTCGACGTCGGCTGCGGCGCGGGCGACGACGCGCGGGCACTAGCCCAACTCGTTGCGCCAACTGGACAAGTTATCGGGGTGGATGCCAGCCTCACCATGGTCGAGGAGGCCCGGCGGCGTGGCGACGGTCTTGACCTGCCGCTTGCATACCACACCGGCGATGCCCATCGCCTCGACTTCGCCGACGGCACATGCGACGGCGCCCGGGCGGACCGCGTCTTCCAGCATCTCGATGACCCGGAACGCGCCCTGGCCGAGTTGATCCGCGTCACCAAGCCGGGCGGGCGGATCGTCGTCGACGATCCCGATTGGGGACTGCTCGCCGTCGACGCGCCCGATCGCGATACGACCCGGACGGTGTTGGCCGAGGTCGCCGGTGCGATCCGCAACCCCTGGATGGGCCGTCAACTCTTCGGGCTCTTCCGCCGGGCGGAGCTTGCCGAGGTGACGGTTGTCCCGGCTACGGCAGTGTTCACCGATTACGCCCAAGCCGATCGCAACTTTCATCTCAGCGACGGGCTGGAACGGGCGCTGGTGAATGGGGCGGTGACGGCGAAGGCGGCCGAAAGCTGGACACGGGGACTGGAAGAGGCGACCGCGACCGGTCAGTTCCTGTGTGCCCTCACGGCCTTCATCGTCGCCGGCCAACGGTCGTGATCGCGGTCGGGGTCAAAAAAAGCCCGGTGGCACGAGGCCGCCGGGCTCTTGCGAGAACTGTCTTCGACGTGACTATGCCCGGACGGCTGCC
>JBOGUE010000034.1:0-2498 GCA_050695955.1 Thermomicrobiales bacterium
GGGCCGGAGACGACGATCTCCGGCCCTCCCGCTCGGCTACGGCCGAACCCGGTGATCACGGACAAGCTATGCGTCACGTTCGCCGGCAATACCGAGGATGTGCGCTAGCGGTGCGACGTGACGCCAACACGATAACCACCCCAAAGAGGCGCCCAATAAGGTCGATCTGGCCGATCCACTCGAATCCGATGAGTGCGCTGGAATCCGAGACAACGATCTCGGCGATCACCGGCCGGCAACCCAGGCGTCGATTCGCGCCCGCTCCGCCCGCCACTCTTCATCGGTCATGTTGATGTACGGAATGCCCAGGTCGGATGCGTGCTTGAGGAAGTCGCGCAACGCCATGCCCAGCAATTCAGCCGCCTTACCACGAGAGATCGTCCCTCTCCGGTAGAGTTCGATCACGATGAGCTCGCGCGCCCGGCGGTCGAGCGGCTCGTCCGCGTCCTGCATGACGGCGACCAGATCCTCGTCGAGATGTACGCTCACCATTGTGGTCCGTCCTTCCGCGTGCTTGGAACGCGCTTCAGAGGCGAGCATACCACCGGCCGGGCAGCCTATGACAGCCAGCCACGGCGCTTGAACGCCGTGTAGAGGCCGAGGCTGACCAGCGCCATCAGGAACACGGCGAAGGGGTACCCCAGCGTCCAATGCGTCTCCGGCATGTGGTCGAAGTTCATGCCGTAGATGGTGCCGACCAGGGTCGGCGCAAAGAGGATGGCGGCCCAGGCGGAGATCCGTTTCACTTCGTCGTTTTGCTGCAAGCTCACCATCGCCAGGTTGACGCTGAGGATGTTTTGCAGCAACTCGCGGAAGGACGCGACCTGCTCCTGGATGCGGATGGCGTGGTCCTCCACGTCGCGCACATACTCGTGCAATTCAGGATCGACCCCGTACTTCTCGAACCCGGCGATCAGGTTGCCCAGCATCGCCGGCAACGGCTTGACCGCGCGTTGGAACTCGATCACCTCGCGCGAGAGCTCGTAGGTGCGGCGCGAGACGTCCGCGTGGCCGCCGAAGATCTCGGTTTCGATCTCGTCGATGTCGTTCTCCAGCCCCGCCACCACCGGGCCGTAGTCGTCGACGACCCGGTCCAGGATCGCGTAGAGGATCGCCTGCGGCCCGCGGCGGAGCATCTCCGGATCGTGCTCCATCCGCCGGCGCACCGCCGCCAGGCTCGGCGTTTCGCCGTGCCGGACCGTCACCACGAAGTCGTCGCCGACAAAGACGTGCACTTCGGCAAAGTCCACCATCTCTTGGGAATCGAGATAGCGCGCGGCTTGAAGCACGACGAAGAGCGTGCCACCGTGGCGCTCGAGCTTTGGCCGCTGGTGGGCCTTGATCGCGTCCTCAACGGCCAACTCGTGCAGATCGAACTCCTGGGCGACCGAGGCGAACTCCTCGCTCGTCGGCTTGTAGAGACCGATCCAGGCCATGCCTTGCTGGGCACGGCTTGCCTCGTAGGTCTCCTGTAGCGAGATAGGTTCCGTCCGCTTCCCATCAATGTAGATGGCGTTGTCGACGATCACTGACCGCACCTCCGGCGACCGGCCGCGTCCCAGCGAAAACGGCATCGGATCGAGCCTCGGCCATGATACGGTATGGTCCGCTCCATTTCGGTCGAAGGTGGGAACAGCAGCGCATGCCGGGGACGCCAGTCGATCCGCTATTGCCGCGATGCGACGACCAATGGGACGACGGCGACCCCGCCGCCTGAGACCTGTTCCAACGCGCCCTCGCCTGGCAGCGGGAGCACAGCAACGCGGAGTCGATCCGCATCGCCCGCTGGAGCGTCGCCCGCGCCCAGGCCACCCTCTCCCCAGACCTCTGGCTACGCGACCACGAACCGGCCCGCCTGCACCGCCTGGCCAGCGCCTAAGGCCTCACCGCCAAACCATTCCTTAGCAACACCTTAAGCGCCATTTGCAGCGCGCTTAACCAACCGGGCGCCCCACGCCGGTAAGGTGATGCTGACGTTCGCCGTCAGTCGTCAGCCGTCAGCATGCGGCACGTTACACGCGGAGGTAACGATGGATCGCGCTCAATTCGAACACCTGCTGATTCGTCGCGCCAACCGCCGGCGCTTCCTCGCCGGTGGACTTGGTTTAGCGGGACTGCTCGCCGCGGTCAGCCTGCCGGGGCGACCGACGCGGGCCGCTTGGATTCCCGGCACGCAAGCAACGCCCGAAGCAGCGCCCGCCACCAACCCGACCTTCACGCGCGATCCGTTCAGCCTCGGCGTCGCCTCCGGCGATCCCCTCCCCGACAGCGTCGTCCTCTGGACCCGGCTGGCCCCCGATCCGCTCAACGGCGGCGGGGTCGATCCGGTCGCAATCGACGTCCGCTGGGAGCTGGCCCGCGACGAGGGCATGACCGAGATCGTCCAAAGTGGGACGACGACCGCCGTCCCTGAGTTGGCCCATAGCATTCACATCGATGCGAACGGTCTGGAGCCGGCGACGGAGTACTACTACCGATTCATGGCCGGCGACGCGGGC
>JBOGUE010000035.1:0-4133 GCA_050695955.1 Thermomicrobiales bacterium
CCTCTGGCGGGCGTGTGCCAACCGTCCACGGCTACCGGTTCTACGTCACCCACTTGATGGGTGAGGCAGAACTGTCGTCCGGTGAGCAGATCATGATCAGCCACCAGTTTCGCCAGGCCGAGGTCCAACTCGATGCCTGGATGGAGTTGGCGGCGAGCGTGCTGGCGGAGACGGCCGGCAACGTCTCGGTCGTGACCGCACCGCGCACCATCATCGCCAGGCTGCGCCACTTCGAGCTGATTTCGTTGCAGCCGCGGTCGGCGCTCCTGATCTTGGTGACGGGCGAAAGCCTGGTGCGGCAGGCAATGATCCACCTGCCGGAACCGGCGGAGCAGGACGAGTTGAGCCGGCTCGCCGATGCGTTGGTCCCCGAACTGCGAGGGCTGACGGCGGAGGAACTGGCGGGTAAGGCCGACGGCGCGACGGGCCTGGCGCGGGTGGTTATCGAACAGGTAACGGCGGCGCTGCGGGGTCTCGACGCGGTGGCGCGGACCGAAATCCGCCACTCCGGCCTCGAGCACATCGTCGGTCAGCGCGACTTCGCGGACGACGACGTGCAGCGGATGTTGGCATTGCTGCGCGGCGGCGCCTTCTTGAGCGCCGTCTTGCCGCGCCTGGTAGCCCGGCGTGAGGTGCAGGTCTTCATCGGCGACGACACGTTGCCGGACGAGCTGCGCCGCTGCGGGGTCGTCGTCGCCACCTACGGCGTCGACGGCGCGGTGACCGGACTCCTGGGCGTGCTCGGCCCGACCCGGATGTCGTACTGGCGGACGATCTCGTCGGTCCGCTACATGGCGCATTTGATGAGCAATCTGATGGCAGATCTCTACGCCGACGCCTAACGAGGAACCAGGAACCAGGAACCAGGAACCAGGAACCAGGAACCAGGAACCAGGAGCGAGGAGCGAGGAACGAGGAGCGAGATATTCGCGAGGGGGTGGAGCAAGGAACCGTGGCCAATCCAAAGCGACAACGTAACGTGACAGACCAGCAGGCCAGTCAGCCGGCCGGCGACGGTGCGGTGGGCGCCAATGGCGCATCGCCGGAGGTCGACGAGATCGAGGTGGCGGACGAGTTCGTCGTCGATCTCGACTCGGTGATCGCCGAGCGCGACACGTATCTCGACCAGCTCCAACGGAGCGTGGCCGAGTTCGCCAACTACCGCCGGCGGGTCGACCAGGAGCGGGCGCAGATCAAGGAGTTCGCCAGCGCCGGATTGCTGGCGCAGATCGTGCCGGTGCTGGACGACCTCCAGCGGGCGCTGGCCCAGGCCCCGGCTGACCAGCATGAAACCCCCTGGATCCAGGGCGTCAAGCACATCGAGCGCAAGCTGGCTGGGGTGCTGGAGCGGGCCGGCGTCACCGCCATCGACGCGCTCGGCCAACCGTTCGACCCGGCGCTCCACGAAGCGGTCGCCCAGGAGCCCGGCTCCACCGGCAACACCGTGATTGAGATTTATCAAACCGGCTACCGGCTCGGCCAAGGCTTACTCAGGCCGGCAATGGTGAAAGTAGGGGACGAAGTAGTCAGTAGCCAGTAGTCAGTCGCCGGTCGTTGACGGCCGTCTGCGCTCGGCGCGAATGGCTGACAACCGGCCTCTTCAACGACAAACTGACTACTGACCACTGGCTACTGACTACTGAACAAGGAGAACGACATGCCACGTATGATCGGAATCGACCTGGGAACGACCAACTCGGTAATGGCCACCATCGAAGGTGGCGAGCCGGTGGTCATCCCCAACGCGGAGGGCGAGCGACTGACGCCGTCCGTCGTCGCGATCACCGGCAACGGCGAGCGGCTCGTCGGCCGCTTCGCCCGCCGCCAGGCCGTGACCAACCCGGAGAACACCATCTCCTCCATCAAGCGCTTCATGGGCCGCAAGTACAACGACCCGGCCGTGCAGCGCGACAAGGGACTCGTGCCCTACGAGATGCGCGCCGCGTCGAACGGCGGCGTCGAGGTCAAGATGGGCGACCGCTGGTACAGCCCGCCCGAGGTCTCGGCGATGATCCTGCAGAAGCTGAAGGCGGACGCCGAGGCGTTTTTGGGCGACAAGGTCGACCGCGCCGTCGTCACCGTCCCGGCCTACTTTGACAACTCGCAGCGCGAGGCGACGAAGGACGCCGGCAAGATCGCTGGCCTCAACGTCGAGCGGATCATCAACGAGCCGACCGCCTCGGCCCTCGCCTATGGCCTTGACAAGAAGGGCGAGGAGAAAGTCGCCGTCTACGACCTGGGCGGCGGCACCTACGACATCTCGATCCTCGATCTCTCCGAGGGCGTCTTCCAGGTGCTCGCCACCAACGGCGATACCCACCTCGGCGGCGACGACTTCGATCAGGTTGTCATCGACTTCCTGGCCGACGAGTTCAAGAAACAGGAAGGGATCGACCTGCGCAAGGACCGCATGGCGCTCCAGCGCCTGAAGGAAGCGGCCGAGAAGGCGAAGATCGAGCTTTCGAGCACCCAGCAGACCGATATCAACCTGCCCTTCATCACCGCGGATGCCAGCGGGCCGAAGCACCTCAACGTCTCGCTCACGCGCAGCAAGCTCGAGCAGATGGTGAACTCCCTGATCGAGCGCACGGTGCCGCCGATGGACGCCGCCCTGAAGGACGCCGAGATGAGCAAGAGCGCGCTCGACGAGGCGATCCTGGTCGGTGGTCAGACGCGGATGCCGGCGGTGCAGCGCAAGGTGCAATCCTACTTCGGCAAGGAGCCGCACAAGGGGATCAACCCGGACGAGGTCGTTGCCATCGGCGCGGCCATCCAGGGTGGCGTCCTCGGTGGCGAGGTGAAGGACATCCTGCTCCTCGACGTCACGCCGCTGTCGCTTTCGATCGAGACCTTGGGCGGCGTCGCCACGCCGCTGATCGAGCGCAACACGACCATCCCGACCCGCAAGAGTCAGGTCTTCACCACCGCGGCGGACAACCAGCCGCAGGTCGAAATCAACGTCTTGCAGGGCGAGCGGCCGATGGCGGCGGACAACAAGAGCCTCGGCAAGTTCATCCTGGACGGCATCCTGCCCGCCCCGCGCGGCCTGCCGAAGGTCGAAGTGACCTTCGACATCGACGCCAACGGAATCCTGCACGTGACGGCGCGCGACCAGGCGACGGGCAAGGAGCAGAAGATCACGATCACCGGCTCGTCCGGTCTCTCCGACAGCGAAGTCCAGCGCATGGTCAAGGAGGCCGAGGAGCACGCGGACGAGGACCGGCAGCGCCGCGAGGCGATCGAGCTGCGCAACACCGCGGAGTCGATGGTCTTCCAGGCGGAGAAGACGCTTACTGAGTATGGCGAGCGCATCCCGTCCGAGCTGAAGGCCGAGTTGGACACCAAGATCGCCGCGGTCAAGGACGTCCTCGAGAACGACCGCGAGAACATCGACCGCCTGCGCCCGGCCCACGACGAGCTGGTGGAAACCCTGACCAAGATCGGCACCTCGATGTACGAGGCCGCGAGTGCCGACCAGGCCGCCACCGGCCCCAACGGCGCCGAGGAAGCCCCCACCGCCGAACCCACCGCCGAAGACGAAACCACCGTCGAAGGCGAGTTCCGCGAGGTCGGGTCAGAGCGGTAGCGTTCCGACCTGAACTTAGATCGAGGTTAGAGGGGGACGGCTTGCCGTTCCCCTTCTCGTCGTTGCTAAGCGATACGAATGGAATTTGGCGGAGTTATCATCTGCTCACATTAGGAGATGAAATAGACAGCGTTCGGTACGACGTTTTCCTCATTCGGGAGACAAATGAAGGACCGGTACCGGCCCTGTGTCCAAAGCACTTGGAGTTGACATGATGGCCGATCAGCCAACGCAAATCGAGGAGATTCTGCAAGAAATCGACCGGGCTGATTGCCGCCGCAACGACTACGAGTACGGGGCGATTTTTCAGAAGGCCCGCGATGTGTACAAGGCACTGGGAGATGAACAACGCGCGGAGCAACTCCATTGGGAGCTTGAAGTCTGGAGCCTCATTCCAATCCATGCTTGAGACTCCTCTGACAGGGCAATTGCATTCTCACGCAGCACCGAGGAGGTGCAGGAGATAGCCGGTGTCCCAGGCGGCCTTCATCCGGGATGCCTTGACGCCCACCGTCCGGGACGCGTCCTGCTGGATCAAGGTCAGGGC
>JBOGUE010000036.1:0-3097 GCA_050695955.1 Thermomicrobiales bacterium
CAGGATCTCCATCGGCTCGCGTACCTCGAAGAGGGCCTGCATCGACTGTTCGTCCGGGGTGGCCGAGAGGATCAATGCTCGTGAGATCGACGGTACCGGGTTGGCCGAGATGTAGTTGCCGCTCCCCTGCCGCGCCTCGACCAATCCCATCGAGGCCAGCACCTTCAGCGCCTCGCGCACCACCCCCCGGCTAACGCCAAACGACTCGGCCAGCTCGCGCTCGGTCGGCAGCCGCTGCCCCGCCGTCAACGCGCCGGATCGGATCTCGTCGTGTATCTGCTCGACCACCTGCTCATACGAGCGGGTGACCAGCACGGAGCGAAACGTCATGGTTTGCCCAGAATTGGCCAGGTCGTCATGTTGTCGGACCAATTAGTAAGGATAGAGTGATGTTGGAGAAGTTTCAAGAGGACAGGAATGGCTGGGTATCCGCGAGTATCTTCAATTCGGCGTTCGTCAGGCATGGCAGAGTCCAAGCCAGGACTTGGACCCGGCCGCGGATTGCGGCCCACCGTAACAACCTCGCGGGCACCCCCACGGAAAGAACATTACAAGCCGTTGACAATTTCTTACCAGAGTGTTAGCCTCGGCGCAAATCTCTTCCTATGACGCATAGTGGTCTTTGCCTTGCGAGGTTGCCGTGAACGGTGCCGACCTACTGGTTCGCTGTCTAAAGGAGCGTGGCGTTCAATTCGTCACGACACTCTCCGGCAACGGAATGGATCCATTCTACGAGGCTTGTCGACGGGCGCGTCTACGGCTCGTGGACTTCCGCAACGAGCAGGCGGCGGCGTTCGCGGCCGATGCGGCAGCGCGGCTGGAGAAGCGCCTCGCGGTTTGTGCGGTGAATGCAACGGTCGGTCATGCCAACGCGATGGTCGGACTAGTCAACGCGGCGTTCGCGGGATCGCCGCTGCTTCTGCTTAGCGGCGCCGCACCACACGCCCAGGCAGATGTTGGACGATTCCAGGATATGGATCACGTACCGATCGTCGCGCCGATCTGCAAATACGCCCGGGCCGTCGATCGCGCCGAGCGCATTCCGTTCTACGTGCATGAAGCCTGCGCGCGCGCCACCGCCGGTCGGCCCGGCCCGGTTCATCTGACGATCGCGGCTGACGTGTTGAATGCTGCGGTCGAAGCCGGGGACGGCTGGGCCGCAACCACCGCCTCCGGAGCCGTTCGTCCTCTGGCGGCGCCGGACCCGCAAGGCATCAAGGAGGCGGCAGCGCTCCTAACGCAGGCGAAACGTCCGGTCATTGTGGCGGGCAGCGGCGGGTACTATGCGGGCGCGGAGCAAGCGCTCAACGCCTTCGCGGCAAAGATGCAAATCCCGGTCGTCGTCCCGATCTGGGATCAGGGCACGATCCCCGAACCGGCCGACCACTTTGTTGGATTCATCGGAGCTGCGTACGGCGGTCCGCGATTGTTGCCTGAAGCCGATCTCCTGTTGATGGTGGGAGCCCGGATCGACTATCGAACCGGATTCGGCCAGCCGCCCGGACTCGCTGCCAACGTGCGCATCGTCCGCATCGATGTCGAACCGGCCGAGCTGGTCCAGGGCCGCGAGCCCGACGTAGCCATTCTGGCCGATCCCGCGTCCGCGCTGACCGCGCTGGCCGATGAAGTCAAGCGCCAGGGCGTGTCGTCCGATGACGCCTGGCTGGCCGAAGCGCGCCGCCGGTGGGGCCAGTTCCGCAGCCCGTGGACGGGTGGCCCGCCGCCGGCCGATACCCCGCTCACCGGGCACCACATCGTCGAAGCGATTCGACCACACCTCGGCAAGGACCTGCTCTTCCTGATCGACGGTGGCAACATCGGCCAATGGGCCCATATGGCGCTGGGCGACCACTACTCGGCGAACTGGCTCACCTGCGGCCCGAGTGGAGTGGTCGGGTGGGGCATCTCCGGCGCGATCGCGGCCAAGCTCGCCCGCCCGGATCAGTCCGTCCTCCTTCTCTCCGGCGACGGCGCGATCGGATTCTGCTTGATGGAGCTCGAGACAGCTGTGCGTAACGACACCCCCTTCGTCGTCGTCCTGGCCGACGATCAGGAGTGGGGAAGCGTCGTGACCGGGCAAGAACGGACATACGGCGCGGATGGTGTGGTCGCGAGCCGGCTGGGACGAGTGGCGTACGACGAGGTTGCGCGCGGCCTTGGCGCCGATGGGAAACGAGTTGACAATGCCGCCGCGCTCGGCGCGGCGATCAAGGAAGGATTCGCGTCGGGTCGGCCAACTCTGATCCATGTACCCATCCGCGGGGGTGCCCCTAAGGGAGGTGACGCTATCTGAGCCCAGAACGTGGCCGCGGTTGAAGTCCATCACGGCACATCGTGACACTCCAAAATCAAGACGTTGATCGCGTCAGTTGCAGATGAGGAGGAACTCCGATGGAACCCGCATATGTCCTGCTCGAGAAACTCAACCGTGGTCTCATCACTCGACGTGAGTATCTGAAACGGCTTGCCGCGCTCGGCCTGGCGACTCCGATGGTCCTCGCCGCGCTCGAAGGCAAGGCGGCGGCGCAGGAAGCCAAGATCGCCCCAGAATACCCCTCGCAAGACGAGATCAACAGTACCCCCATCGTGTTTCGGGGCTGGGCCTACGAGCCGGCCACCGTCGAGAGCAACGTCCAGAACTTCGAGGCGATGTACACCGAGAACGTGGATTACCAGACGGTGACGGGTGACTACGGCCTGATCATCGACACCATGCAGTTCAACAACGAACCGCTCGACCTGTTCTACTCGAACGAATCCGGCATCCCGCGCTATTTCGCCCAGGACAAGTTGCTGGACTACGAGATGTGGTGGGACATCGACCGCGCCAGGTCGGAGATGTACCAGGCCTTCCTCGATGCGTGGACGTGGACTGACGGCAAGCTCTACGGTCTGCCCTACTACACCGCCGTGCGCGGCACCATCATGATCAACAAGACGCTGGCCACCAAGGCGGGCATCGAAACCCTCCAACTCACTAACTGGGACGACTTCTACGCGCTCTGCCTCCAGCTCAAGCAGGACGGCGTGGCGGAGTACCCGCTGCTGCACCACTGGTTCGGCACCTCCTGGGCAACCACCTGGCAGTTCCTCTGGG
>JBOGUE010000037.1:0-4694 GCA_050695955.1 Thermomicrobiales bacterium
GTATATATACTGAGTATGTACCATCTGATTGCGGGTTTGTCAATGCCCTGTCGCGGGTTCCTCCCCTACGATGAACGACGGGCCTGCGCCGCAATGGGTTGGCCTTGCGTGCGACAATGGGGCGCAACGGATTGACCGCGTTTCAGTTTATGGAGACGGCAGCGGCGTGCGGACGGTAGTTCTTGGGGCCGGGGCGATGGGGTCGCTGCTTGCGGCCCGGCTGGCGGAGGCGGGGGCGGACGTCGCACTCCTGGGGCGGTCGTCAGCGCACCTGGCGGCGATGCGGCAACAGGGGTTGCGCCTCGAAGAGCTCGATGGGACGACGCGGACGGTCGCGATTCCGGCGACGGAGGACGCGGCGGCTGTGCGCGGCGCCGAACTCGTGGTGCTGGTGGTCAAGAGTTGGGCGACGGCGGAGGCGCTGGCGCCGCTCCGGGACGAGCTGCCAGTCGATACGACGATCTTGACATTGCAGAACGGGCTGGGCAACGCGCGAGCCATCGGCCAGGCGGTCGGCGAAGGGCCGCACATCCTGACCGGGGTGACAACGCAGGCCGCGTTGCGCGAGCGGCCGGGTTTCGTGCGGCACACGGGGGCAGGGCTGACCGCGGTCGGTCGCGAGGGGAGTCAGGGAGACGCCCGCGCGGTTGAGGTCGCCGCGTTCCTCAGCGCGTGCACGTGGCCGGCGTTGGCGGTGGTGGACGTCGACCGCTGGGTGTGGCGCAAACTGGCGATCAACGCGGCGATCAATCCGCTCACCGCGCTGGCCGGTGTGCCGAATCGGGCCATCGCCGACGATCCCGACCTCGCGGCGGCGGCTGGCGGTTTGGCGCGGGAGGTGGCGGCGGTCGCCGCCGAATTGGGGTACGACTTGGGCGACATTGTGGGGGCGGTGATGGACGTGGCGCGGGCCACCGGCGCCAACCGCTCGTCAATGTTGTGCGATGTGACGGACGGCATCCCGACCGAGATCGACGCGATCAACGGGGCTGTTGTGGCGGAGGCCGCGGCACGTGGGATTTCGGTGCCGGCGAATTGTTTGGCGTTGGCGCTGGTGCGGGCACGGGAGCGGGCGGTTTCCGGTTCTGACAGTGGAGGAGATAGGCCGTTGCATCGGTAAGGGCGGCCCATTGGTCCGGTTATCGGCCGTTGGCCGATGCGTGTCTACGACACGCGGGCGCTGCTTGCCGCGCCCCTACACGGTTCGTGCAAATCGGGGCACGTTGCACTCGTTGGGCATAGCGCATACCCAGAGGTTGATTTAATGGCAGAGCGAGAGCGGCGGAAGATGGGGGTCGGCGAGGTTGCGGGGCGGAAGGGCGGGGCGAAGCTGGCGATGGTGACCGCCTACGACATCCTGACCGCGCGGCTGGTGGAGGCGGCGGGGATCGATCTGATCCTGGTCGGTGACTCCTTGGGCATGGTGGTGCTCGGGCACGAATCGACGGTGCCGGTGACGGTGGAGGACATCATCCGCCACACGCGGGCGGTGCGGCGAGGTGCGCCGCGGACGCACATCGTGGCCGACTTGCCGTTCATGGCGTATCGGGTGAGCGACGAGCAGGCGATTGCGAACGCGGTGCGGCTGATCGGAGAGGGCGGGGCGGACGCGGTCAAGCTCGAAGGCGGGCGGGCTTTTGCCGACCGCATCCGGGCGATTGTAGATATGGGTATCCCGGTGATGGGGCACGTCGGGTTGCTGCCGCAGACGGGCGGTGGGGGCCGGTTTCGGGTGCAAGGGCGGGACGTGGCCTCGGCAATGCGGATCGTGGCCGACGCGGAGGCGGTGGCGGCGGCCGGGGTCTACAGCATGGTGATCGAATTGGTGCCGGCCGAGCTGGCGCAGCTTGTCACCGAACGGGTGCCGGCGCCGACGATCGGGATCGGCGCCGGCGTGGGGTGCGACGGGCAGGTGCTCGTCTCGACCGACCTGCTGGGGATCGATCCGACGCTTTCGATGAAGTTCATCAAGCGGTACGCGGAACTGGGGCCGGTGATGGCGGCGGCGTTCGCGGCGTACGCCGACGAAGTGCGCGGTGGTGAGTTCCCGACCGAGGAGCAGTCGTTCGCGATGAAGCCGGACGTGCTGGAGGCGCTGCGTGGCGAGCTGGCGGCGCGGGGCGATGCGGTCGCGGCCGGCCGCTCGTACCTTTACCGCTCGGGAACGGCGGGGAGCGATGGCGACGGTCGTTCATGACGTCGCGGCAGTGCGGGCAGCGCTCGGGGACGCCGAGGCCGGCCTGGTGCCGACGATGGGCGCGCTGCACGCGGGGCACCTGGCGCTCATCCGGCGGGCAGCGGCCGAGAATCAACGCACGGTCCTCAGTGTTTTCGTCAACCCGACCCAGTTCTTCGAACCACTCGATTTGGCCCGGTATCCACGCGACCTCGACCACGACGTCACCGTAGCGGCGTCTGCCGGGGCCGATCTGGTCTACGCGCCGCCGGTGGAGGTGGTCTATCCGCCCGGTTTCGCGGTGACGGTCGACGTCGCGAGGCTGACCGAGGCGTGGGAGGGGGCGTCGCGGCCGGGGCATTTCCGGGGTGTGGCGACGGTCGTGTCGGTCTTGCTCAATTCGGTGCGGCCGGCGCGGTCCTATTTTGGCGAGAAGGATTTTCAGCAGTTGGTCGTCGTGCGGCGGCTGCATCGCGATCTGGTGCTGCCAGGGGAAATCGTCGGTTGCCCGACGGTGCGGGACGAGGACGGGCTGGCGCTGAGCTCGCGCAATGTCCGACTGAGCCCGGAAGCACGGCAGACGGCGGTCGCGATCCCACGGGCGATGTTCGCGATGCAGGACGCGGCGGGGCGCGGCGTTCGTTCCATCGAGCGGCTGATCACGATTGGGCGGCGGGCGCTGATCGTCCCTGGACTTGATCTTGATTATCTCGCCGTAGTGGATGCGGGATCCCTGGCGGCGGTGCCGAGGCTGACGCCGGGGGCGCGGGCGATCGTGGCGGCGACGGTCGGCGGGGTGCGGTTGATTGATAACGTCGAGTTAGGCGTTAGGCGTTAGGGGTGATGAGGCGGCGCCAAGGGAGGGCGAGGCGCTCGACGAGGGCGACGAGGGCGAAGAGGCCGATGCCGATGGCGGCGAGGATGAGGATGCTGGCGAAGACGCGAGTGGTGAGGAATTGGGCGGTAGAGCGGGTCATCAAATAGCCGAGGCCGGCGCTGGAGCCGACGAGCTCGCCGAAGACGGCGCCGATGACGCAAACGGTGACCGCGATCCGGGCGCCGGAGAAGACCGAGGGTAACGCGCTGGGGATTTTGGCCAGGCGGAAGCTGCGCCACCGTCCGGCTCCCAACGACCGAAGCAGATCGAGGAGCTCACGGTCGGTTGAGCGGAGGCCGTCGACGGCGTTGACGGCGATCGGGAAGAAACCGATCAGCGCGGTGACGAGCACCTTGGGGAACAGGCCGTAGCCGAACCAGATGAGCAGCAACGGGGCGAGCGCCACGATCGGGATCGTCTGGCTGGCGATCACGATCGGGTAGAGGGCGCGCTCGACGATAACCGAGGCGTCGATCGCGACGGCCAGGATGAGGCCGGCGGCGAGGGCGAGGGCGAACCCGAGCACGATTTCCTCCAGGGTCACCCGCGAGTGCCGGGCGAGGAGGGCGCGGTCGTCGACGAGCGTGCGGGCGATCGCGCTTGGGGGCGGCAAGAGCCAGCGCGGCGTGTCGCGCAGGCGGACGGTGATTTCCCAGACGGCCGCGGTTGTCGTGAGCAGCAAGCCAGGCAAGAGCCAGCGTTGGGCGAAGGTGATCACCGGCCGTCGCTCCCGGTGGAACGGTCGATAAGTCCAAGCGCCCGCAGAATCGTGGCCTTGTGGGCGACAAATTGGGGGTCAGTGACGATTTCGCGGGAGCGTGGCCGGGGGAGGGCGACGGATTCGATGTGGACGACGCGGCCGGGGGCGGGAGAGAGGGTGACGACGCGGTCGGCGAGCAGGATTGCTTCCTCGACGTCGTGGGTGACGAGGAGAACGGTGCGGCGCTCGCGGGCGAGGAGGTCGAGCAGGAAGTCCTGCATGCCGGCGCGGGTGAAGGCGTCGAGCGCGCCGAAGGGCTCGTCGAGGAGGAGCAGCGGGCGGTCGGCGAGGATGGTGCGGAGGAAGGCGACGCGCTGGCGCATGCCGCCTGAGAGCTGGCTGGGATAGGTCGAGGCGAAACCATCGAGGCCGAACTCGGGGAGGCGAGCGCGGGCGATGTCTCGCGCCCGGGTGCGTGGCATTCCGGCCGCTTCCAGGGCGACGGCCGCGTTGTCGAGAGCGGTGCGCCAGGGCATGAGGAGGTCGCGCTGGTGCATGTAGGCGGCGAAGCGCAGGCGGTCTCTGGCGGTGGTTGCGGCGCCGTGGATGTGGATGGCGCCGGCGTCGGGTTCGGAGAGGCCGGCGACGAGGTCGAGGAGCGTACTTTTGCCGGAGCCCGAGGGGCCGATGATGGCGACGAATTCGGCCGGGGCGACGGCGAAGGAGACGCCGGCGAGGGCGGTGAGGATCGCCTTGCCTTCGCGGTAGGTGGCGGTGACGTCGTCGATGGTGAGGAAAGAGACTGGCGATTCTTGAGACGTGGCGGCGGAGTTCGCAACGTCGTGGTCGTCGGGCGCCGCCCTGGACTGCAGTCCGGACTCAGTGACGGAAGTCGGATGCATCCGTCTGGTTGATAGCAGAGGGTCTTGCAGGGGCGGAGC
>JBOGUE010000038.1:0-3243 GCA_050695955.1 Thermomicrobiales bacterium
GTACCAGTACGTCGATCGTCACGCCTACGCGCTCGACCTCAACGTCCAGGTGATCGAAGGCGCCTTCGAGCTCTTCATGGCCGGCAAAAAAGACGAGTACGACCGCGAAGTCGCCCGTGGGATTCGAGAGGTCGTTTCGTCGGGCAAAGGTAGGGCCGTTTCGGTTGGTCAGCTCTCCATCGCGGCTGCCGCCCTCAATGTCTCGCGAGAACTCGATGTTCCCATCGGCAACATGTTGGAGCCGCTTCATGACCATCTCGTGCATCTGCTTGGTCTGCCGTACAAGATCGGATATTCAGACCGATAGAATGTCGTTTTCGAAGGTCCCGACGCTGGTCATCGCCCGATCGATGGTAGGATTGAGGCGCCGATCCGGTCACCGTCGCACCGTGACCACAGGAGTTGCTTCGCTATGGCGATGACCAAACTGATGACCGCGGCGGAACTCGCCCAGTTGCCCGAAGACGGGTTTCGGTACGAGTTACTGCGAGGAGAGCTCGTACGCATGCCTCCCCCAGGCTACCGCCACGGGAAACGTTCACTTCGTATCGGCGGGCGCTTTCTCGACTATGCCGACGATTTCGGGGGAGAGGTCACATCAGACGCGGGATTCTCGCTTCGGGCCGATCCTGATACCCTCTTGGCCCCTGACATCGCCTACGTTCGGGCAGAAAGAGTCCCTCCGGAGGAGGACCAGGACCGGTACGCGCAACTCGCGCCCGATGTTGTCGTTGAAATCGTGTCGCCTTCGGACAGACCGGGGCACATCCGCGACAAAGTCGTCGAATACCGGGAAGCCGGTGTGTTGATGACTGTGATCGTCGACGCGTTCAAGCGGCGCGTCTCCGTTTATCGTGCAGACGGCGCCAGCACCGAACTCGGCGAGGGTGACACTTTTGACGGCGGCGACGTGATGCCCGGCTTTCGCCTACCCGTCACGGAATTCTTCCGCTAGGCCACGCCGAGTAGTCGCCCAATTGTCTCCGCGTACACCTTCGCCTGGGTGACGAGGTCGTCGACATAGACCGCTTCGTTCGCGCCGTGGGCGTTCTCGCCTCCAGGACCAAAGCCGACGGTGTCGATCCCCGCCTGCCGATAGAAACGGCCGTCGGTCGCGCCAGCCCAAGCAACGAAGAACTCCGGCTCACGCCCGGTGACCACACGCACGCTTTCCTGGAAGGCGCTCACTAATGGCGAATCCTCATCGGTAATGTTGGCCGGGATGTAGTCCCCGTGCGGATCCACCGTCATTTCGTACCGGAAATCGGCATCCTCGGCTTTGATTGCGTCGAGCGCGGCCCGAATGTCGGCGACCGCGCGCGCCTTGGTTTCGCCGGGGATCAATCGACGATCGACCGTCACCGTGCACTCGCCTGGCACGACGTTGTGCGCCACGCCCGCGTTGATCGTGTTGACACTGATGACCGGGTGGCCGACGGCCGGGTGGTACTGCGGCAGTTTCTGTTCGAGCGCCAGGACGCCCTTCGCCGCCTTGGCGATGGCGTTGATGCCGGTCGCCCGCGCCGCCGCCGTGTGCGACGCGCGGCCCAGGAAGGTGATCTCCAAGCCGAGAATGCCGCGCTCGGCGTTCCGCACCTTCAGGTCGCTCTTCTCGCCGATGAAGCAAAAGTCCGGCCGTGGCAGGCGACTGGCCGCAATCTCCGCCAGCACGAAGATCGAACCATAAGCGCCACTTGTCTCCTCGTCGGAGACGACGTGCGCCTGCAGACGTCCGCGCAACGGTGCATCCTGGAAGAGATCCATCAGGTAGAGCATGACCCCGACGGAACTCTTCATATCGGACGCGCCGCGCCCATAAAGCCGCGAACCATCCTCGCTGACGACCGGATCGAACGGATCGCTCTTCCAGGCCGCGGCGTCGGAGACGGGCACAGTGTCGAGGTGGCCGTTCATCGCGATCGTCGGCCCAGTCTCACCGTCTCCAATTGAGATGATGACGTTCGGCCGCGCCGGATCCTTCGAGACAACCTGGTAGCCCAGCTCGCGCCCGGCGCACCAGCCCTCGACAAAATTCATCACCGTTCGCTCTTCGCCGCTCGGACTCGGGATCCGCACAAGCTCCTGCGCAATCTCGACGATCCCGTCCCGTTCGACCCGTTCCGTCCACCCATTCAACGTAACCAACTCCCCGCGTTGAAGCTGAAGGCGGAAGGCGGTGAAATTCATCCAATCTCACCGCCTTCCGTCTTCCGCCTTCCGCCTACAGTCGTTCAAACCGCTCGACGTCGATCACGAAAACAACCGCGCCGCCGACCTCCACCTCGAAGTTCTCGGGCATGTAGAGCAGGCCCGGCTCCAGGGCCGGTGAATACGGCACGGCAATCTGTGTACGGCGACGACAGGTGCGACGCAAGATGCTCGTCACGCCTGCCACGCCCGCGTCCTCGACGCCGATCATCAGGCTCGTATTCCCCGTCCGCAAGAACGAACCCGTGGTGCTGATCTTGGTGAAACGGAACCCTTCTTGGATCAGCGCGTGGGTAAGGGTGTCGGTGTCCTCATCCTGCACGATCGCCATGATCAGCTTCATCCCGCTTCTCCTCCACGCCGGCGGCGGCCGACGACGTCGTCAGTGGCCACCCCGTTCCGGAACACGGGCGCGCCCATCCCTCCGCCGCGCCGTGTGCGGGCGAGTCTACCAAAGGCGTTCGGCGTTCGGTGTTCGACGTTCGGCGTTCAAAGGAACACGTTCGTCGAACTGCGAACGCCCAACCATCAGCTCAGCTGCATGAGCGTGACGGTGCTGAGCACGCCCTCGGTCCGTTGGATCGTACCGATTACGATCTCGCCGATTCGCCTGGGGTCGTCGGCTTCGACGACCGCGACCAAGTCATAAATGCCGGCGACGGCGTCTACCTCACCGATCCCAGCGGTGCGCAGGTGCTGCTGCGCATCGGCGAGTCTGCCCACCTCGACCGTGATCAGGACGTACGCTTTCATCGTCATCCCTCCTCTCGCCGCCGATTCGAATGTCAGGTCCCCGGTTCGCGTTCCCACATCGAGCGCATACCGACACCGCGAACCAAATCCCGCAGCGCCCGTCGTTCGAGGCGGAGCAGTTCATGGTAGAGGGTGTGCGCGGCCTCCGCGAGTCCCTCGCCACCTTCCAGCCGGCACCGGTCGATCACGGCGTTCAGCACTCCGGACTCCGCGAACACCCGCACCGCCCCTGCCCACGGAGCCAGCGTTAGCCGCTCAGGAATCGGGAATCCGGGTCGCAAC
>JBOGUE010000039.1:0-6036 GCA_050695955.1 Thermomicrobiales bacterium
GTGCATCACTCACCGTGCATGCAGCAGATATCGCCGCGGATGAGGTGGGGCAGGCATTCCTCCTAGAATGGATTCGGATCGCGCCGCGCGCATGAGCAAGAACCACGCAATTGGCGGAAGAAGACGCGGGTCAGCGGCGCGGCCGCTAGAGGGTTGGCGTGCCGACCTGGGCCGGGTCGATGCGGCCGAGCGTCACCTGCTCGTCGATCAGCCAGCGACCGTCCTGCTCGACGAACTCCCAGTAGAAGCGGGCCGGGCCGGGCGGCGCCTCGAGCGGATCGTAGGTGTCGAACAACCCAGCCACCCTGCCCTCCGCCAGCACGCGCACGTCCAGCACCGCCAGGATCGCCGCCCGGTTCTGCTCCGGCTTCGCTTGGGGCGGGGCGGCGAAGAAGGCGACGTCCTCCGCGGTCAGCGGTCCCAAATCCTCGATCCCACGCCGAAAGTAGTCGTCGGTGTAGAGCGCGAAGAGGCGCGGAAAATCACCGGCGTTCACGCAGCCGGTCAGCTCGATGGCGATAGCGGTCACCGCGGCGACCGTCTCCTGATCGGCTGGCTCGCCCGGCGGCATCCGGAACGCCGCGGCGGGGGTAGCGTCGGCGATGGGCGCCGCCTGTGCCGCCGCCTGCGCCGCCGTCGGCGTGCCGACGAACTGCTCAAAGAACGCGATCGGGTGTGGGGCGACCGTGCATGCCGCTGGCGCGGGCGTCATCGGTCGCGCGGGCGGCGTGGCGTCCTGGGCAGCGACCCGGGCGAAGCCGCCCGCCGCCGTCAGCGCGGCGAGCACGACGGCGATGATCGAGATCGGGAGACGACGGCGACGCATCGGTATTCCTCCTGAGGCGACCCGGCTGCTCCAGCAGCGGCCGGGTATCGAAACAGACCAGAGCTTACGCGGTGCATGGGCAGACATCGATGACCAGTTAGTAGTCAGGCGCTAGGGACACTGCGTCCCGTTGGTGCAGGAGCCGTTACAGCAGAGCTGTGTTGATAGGTTGCAGCACCCCGCGCCGCAACAACCCTCGGGGCAGCACCTCACACCGCCGCAGACTTGCCAGCCGTTGCGGCAGCACACGTCGCCCGCGCAGTAGTGGCTGGCCGTGCTGCAGCAACTGCCGCCGCAGCAGACGGCGTTGACACACGCGTAACCGCCGTCGCCTTCGCGGGGGCAGCAGACGACGGTTCCGACGCTGGTGGAATGGCAGAACGGTGTGCCGGAACTGTCGTGCCCGCACTCGATAGTGCCTGGCGGGCAGACGGAGTCGGGCTCGCACGCGCACGTCTCGGCGTTCCGGGTCTCGCCCTCCGGGCAGGGTTCGGTCGGGCATTGGCAGGCGCAGGTGGTGATGTTGAAGAACTGGTTGCCCGTGCAGGGGTTGGCGGCGCACTCGTTGCTGGTCGCGCAGTAGACCTGGCCGGGCGACACCGCGTCGCACTCACAACTCGTCTCGTTCCGCATGCAGCCGTTGGTGCAGGCCGGATGGCAGACGCCGCCGCAGCAGACCGTGCCGAGCTCGCACTTCGGCCCACACACGTACTCCTGCGAATTGGCGTCGCACACCGGCTCCTCGCAGGCGCCGCACAGCGGGACCAGCTTCGGGGCGCAACCGCCGTCGACGCATTCCTCGCAGGCGCCGCAGGTCATCGGCGTGCAACTGCCCGTCGCCGCGTCGCACTGTTCGCACGGCGGGCACGATCTGGCCGTGCATTGGCCGGTTGCGGGATCGCAGGGCGCACACGGGTCGCATGCCTTGGGCACCCAACCCAGCTCAGGGTCGCATGTCTCGCACGGGTCGCATTCCACGGCTCGGGACGCCTCCAAAGAGGTCGCCGCCGGCCCGCCCCCGCTGTCTCGACAGGCGCGGCACTTGTCCTTGTTGTTTTTGCACCGGCCGCGAACGCAGTCCTGACACCGGCCGCATGGCGTGCATACCCCGCCCTCGCACGTCTGGCAAGGGCCGCAGCAGTAGTTCGTGCCCGCGTCGTGGCAGACTTCGTCACGAGGACAGCAGCCCTGCTCGGTGCAGTACTGACCGTGAGGACAGCAGACCGTGTCGTCGTGGCAGCGGCGCGCCCTCGAACAGCACTCGCCGCCGAGGCAGATCTGACCGGCCACCGGGTCCTTGGAGCAATCGGCGTTAGTGTTGCAGGGACGCCTTGCCGCGCCGTCGTTTCCGCGGACGACCGCCGCAATACCGCCAATTGCGCTCGCGGCCAGCGCCTTGAGCACGCTCCGCCGGGAGGTTGCGGTCGCCAGCCGTTTCGTGAGATTGTCGAACGAGTGGTCTTCCATGGTGGCGCTTCCTTACCGCCGCTCGACGGCGCTTGCGTCCGGTTTCTCCTTCCAGCGGGGCCGGCGACGGCTACCGATCGAGACGGCGGCCGGCATCGGCCCCTCGGGCAATGCGCTACGGCACGGCAATGGTGAACGTCTGGTCGTAGAAGACGAAGTTCGCCGGCCGGGTGATCGGAAACTCGCAGCCGTCGTTCTGCCCGTCCGCGTCCAGGACCTGAATCGCCCCGGTGGTCGCGCAGTGCAGGTAGAGCGGGTCTATGCCCCGGCAGAAGGGATCGACGTCCGTGGCCACCACCCGCAGCAGGTCGCCGTTCTGCCCCGCGAAATGGATCGGCGGCAGCTCGGAGGCAAAGCCGTCGTTGTTCACGAAGATCGCCGTCCCGTTCAGGTAGACGGTCAGGTCGTCGTCGACGCCGATCGTCTCGGTCGGCGATGGCCCACCGGAGAGGATGAAGTCGGTGCAGGCGGCCACGCACTGCCCATCGCGGCAGACCTCGCCGCCGCCACACACGATCCCGCAACCGCCGCAGTTGGTCGGGTCGGTGGTGAAGTCGGGATTGATGGCGTCCCCGTGCGCCTCGTGGGCCGGGACAGAGGCAACACTGACCTCGATTTGGACGACGGGATTTGTCGCCGATTCGGTCAGGTGGCAGACCACGACCTTCTCCGCCTGCTGCGCATGAGCGCGAGCGACCCCCATCAAAGAGAAGGTGCCGGCGGCGGTCCCGCCGGCCAGCCCCTTGAGTATCTGCCGCCGCGAGGCCGCGGTGGCAAGAGCCCGGGCCACGTTGTCGAAGTGCCGATTGTCCATGATCGATCCTCCAGGCGGGCGCAGGAGGGCGCCCAGATTTCGGCGCTGCCGGCGAACCGGATGCGTTACGGTGTGCGATCCATTTACCTACGGCGCGGGCGTCGCCTCTTCGTGGAAGATCGTGCCTGGCTCGTCGGCCGCCCAGAGCGCGGCGAGCCAGACCACGGCCGGCTCGCTGCCGGCATTGTGGGCCTCGTGGACCACGCCGCCGTCCTCGTAGAGCCAGTCGCCGGCGTACAGCACAGTCTCATCGCCCGGTCCGAGTTGCTCGGTCGGCGTCGCGGTGCCCTCACCCGCCGCGTAGAGTTCGCCCCGCACCACCTCCACCTCGCCCGCGACGATGGGGCCGTAGGTCAGCTCGCCGGACTCGACGTATAGTACGAGGAGCGCACCGCTCGCCTCCCGACCATCGTAGGTCGTGGGTCACCCTTGCACATGAGCGATTTCGCTCATTTCGCCCGCGATCGTGGGATGGTCGAGGACGGGAGTCACCGCGCGCCGGGCGCGGCTAGGAATCCGGGGTTCAAATCAGACCGTGACGCGTGGCAAAGGCCACGGCGGCTGCCCGGCTGCCGACGCCCAGCTTCTCCAGCACGTTCGCCACGTGGTTGCCGGCGGTGCGGCTGCTGATCGAGAGCAGCACGGCGATGTCCCGGTCGGAGCGGCCGTCGGCGACCAGGCGCAACACCTCCAGCTCGCGCGGGGTCATCCCGGCTGTTGCCGCCGATGCCGGCGTCGTGGCCGCGGTAGCGGCTGGTGGAGGGGTTACCGCGGCCGCCTCGGCGACGGCCTGCTCGGTCGTGAGCGCCCGACCCGTCGTCCACGCCGCTGTGAACGCCTGCTCGCCCAGCGCGATCCGCGCGATGGCAAGCGCGTGCTCGTAGGCCGCCTGCGCGCGCGGCTCAATCGGGTAGCTGGCGGTCTGCCGCAAAACCTCCGCCGCCCCGGCCAGGCGGACCGACCGCGCGGCGTCCCCACTCGCCGCGAGGACGATCGCCAATCCCGTCAGGCCTGTGGCGAGCATCGCCGGCCCGTGGCCATGCCGCCAGATGAGGGCGAGGCCCTCCCGATAGTGCGCCGCCGCCCGCGCTGGCTCGGCGCGCAGTTGGCACAGTTCGCCGAGGTAGAACCGCGCGAAGGCCACGCCGAGGGGATTGTCCAGTTCGCGCTGGAGCGCCAGCGCCTCCTCCCCGAGGGTCATCGCCCGCTCGACATCGCCCAAAGCCGCGACCGAGTTTCCCAGTTGCGCCAGCGCCAGCGCCATCCAGGTCCTGTCCGTGTAACCGACGGATGTTCGGTAAAGGGGTAGCGCCTCTTCAATGAGGGACGCCGCATGGACGTGGTCGGCCTGCAACTGCCATGCGATGCCGAGCATGTGGAGCGACCGTCCCAGCCTCGCCGATTCCCCGGCCTCCCGCCGGAGTGCGACGGCCTCTTCGAGCAGCGCGACGGCCTCCGCATGCCTCCCTTGCAGGCCTGCCAATGCGCCCGCGCCGTCCAGCGCCCCGGCCCGTGCGCGGCCCGAAGCGGCCCGCCCGTGCGCCAGCGCTCGTCGCAGCCAGCCGCTCCCTTCCTCCAAGTGGCCGTGGAGGTGCCAGAACCGCCACAGTCCGCCCGCCAGGCGGAGCGCGATTTCAGCATCGTCCGCCGCCAGCGCCCAGGCCAGCGCTGCCCGTAGGTTGTCGTGCTCCGCCTCCAGACGGTCCAGCCAGGCCGTCTGCTCGGGACCGAGCAACGCCGCCTCGGCGCTCTCAACCATGGCCAGGAAATGCGCCGCGTGCCACCGGCGGGTCGCCTCTCCCTCGCCGCTTGCCACCAGCCCGTCCAGCCCGTACTCGCGGATCGTCTCCAGCATCGCAAAGCGGGGTCCGCCGTTGTCCCCATCCCCGGCCTGCAGCAGGCTCTTGTGCATGAGCGACGCGATGCCGTCGAGGAGCGAGGAGCGAGGAGCGAGGAGCGAGGAGCGAGGAATCGTCGTACGGCTCGTTCCTCGTTCCTCGTTCCTCGCTCCTGGCCACGGCTTCGGCCGCGTCGAGCGTAAAGCCGCCGACGAAAACGGAGAGGTGGCGGAACAAGTGTTGCTCCTCGGGAGTAAGGAGGTCGTAGCTCCAGGCGACGGCGCGGCGCATGGTCTGCAACCGGTCCGGGAGGTCGCGTGCGCCGCCCGTGAGTAGGGGGAGGGACGGTTCCAGCCTATCCAACAGGGCCGCGGCGGAAAAGAGCCCGATCCAGGCCGCCGCCAGCTCGAGGGCGAGGGGGAGACCGTCCAGGCGGCGGCAGATCGTTGCCACCGCGCCCGCGTTCGCCGCGGTGACGGCGAAGTCGGGTCGTGCCGCCCGCGCCCGCTCCGCAAAGAGGCGGACCGCCTCGACTTGCGTGAGGTGCGCCAACGGCGGCAGGTGAGCCGGATCCGGCACGGCCAACGGCGGCACCGGGAAGGTCTGCTCACCTGAGAGGCGTAGCAGATCCCGGCTTGTCGCCAGCACCGTCAGCGTGGGACATGCGCCAAGCAGATCACTGACCAGCGGCGCGGCCGGCAGCACCTGCTCGAAGTTGTCGAGTACGAGCAGCAGCTCCCGTGCCGCCAGGAACGCTTGGAGGAGATCGCCCAGCGGCCGGCTGCTGCCCTCGCGGATGCCGAGGTGACGACCGATGGCGGCCAACACGAGGTCGGGATCGCGAATCGACGCCAGTTCGATGAAGGCGACACCGTCGGCGAAGTGGGCGGCCACGGCGGCCACGGCGGCGAGTGCGAGGCGCGTCTTGCCGACGCCACCGGGACCGGTCAGCGTCACGAGGCGAACGTCGGGCCGAATCAGGAGGTCGCGCAGCGCGGCGATCTCGCCCGCCCGCCCGATGAGCGGGGTCAGCGGCGTCGGCAGGTGCGCCGCGAACGCGCGTTCGGCCACCTCGACGAGCGGAGTCAGCG
>JBOGUE010000040.1:0-5848 GCA_050695955.1 Thermomicrobiales bacterium
TGACCAACGGGAAGCATCCCCGCGCGCAGCGCCCCTTCGGCCGCGACCGCGCACCCAGCGGCGGCCCGGTCCGCGGCGGCTGCGCGACGGCGCAGGGGGATGCTTCGGCGGCGCCTCAGCATGACGCGGGGACCCGCCAACGTCGCCTGGACGGACTTCTGAGCGCGAAGTTCAAGTCGAAGGATCTGCCTCTACCCAACGACGTCTCTCAGCAGAGCCAGATGCCTCGACGAACTCCGGATTCCGGACTCCGGACTCCGGACTCCGGACTCCGGACTCCGAAGCTTGGCATGACAACGAAGGGGCGCGGCACAGCGTCAAGAGGCGTTCGGCATGACGGTTGGCCAACGCGTCCTGACCCCTGACTCCTAACTCCTAACTCCTACGTCACCATCACCGTCCCCGACATCCACGGGTGTGGCGAGCAGACATAGTCGTAGGCGCCCGGCGCGTCGAAGGTGATGCTGTGCTGCTCGCCCGGATCGAGCATGCCGGAGTCTTCGAAGGCCAGGGTGTCGCCGGTGATCGTGTGGGGCACATCGCTCTCGTTGATCCAGGTGACGGTCGTCCCGGCCGCCACCTCCAGCACTGCCGGCTCGAACATCCCGGAGCCGGAACCGGCGCCTGTCCCGGCGCCAGTGCCCGCGATCCGGATCGTCGCCGTCGCCGCCGTCGCCGGCGCGGCCACGACGAAGGTATAGAGCGTCACGATCGTCCGCTCGCCGTCCGCGTGGAGGACGGCAACGCCCGTGTCATCCGAGCCGTTGAGTGGTTGCAGGCCGACGAGTAGTTCGTCGCCCAGCATCTGGCCGCCAACGTCGCCGCAGGCGATGTATGTGCCCATCTCCTGATCGCTTAGATGGACGTTGATCGCGTGCGCTCCCGCGAGGATCTCATCGAGCCGCATCTCGACCGTCGTCACGCTCGCCGCCACCGGCGACGCCGTCTCCGCCCCCGCCCAATCGTCAGCCTCGACCGGCGTGTCGTCCACCTTCAAGCCGCTGCCGGTGTGCTCCAGCGGCGCCACGACGTCGCCCAGGTTGGCGCACGACCCGGCGTGGATGTGTGCCGGGTGACTCGGCGCCTCGGGGAAGGCGGCGCCCGGCGCCAGCACCTCCATTGAACCGAAGGCGGTCCCCTGGAACGGCTCCGGCGTGATCATCCACTTCCAGGAACCGGGGCTGGGAAAGGTGAGCTCGACCAAATAGTGCCCGGTCGCCCCGTTCTGAGTCGCGTCGGCGGTGATCTCTTGCCCTGTCTCGCGATCGGTCGCCTGCAGCCAGGCGCGCTCGACGTTGATCGGACTCACGTCGTGCTGCTTGACCATGAAGCCGAGGGTCATCGGCTCGTTGGCGTAGACGGAGGCGGGCGGGTCCTCATCGAGGAAAACCGTCGCCCAACCGCCTGCTTGCGCCGGTGCGGCAAACGCCATCAATCCGGCTATCAGGACGACGACTGCAACAATGCGCCAGTGCATCACGATTCCTCCTCTGTACGCGACTCGGTCGATTCCGCCAGCGCGATCGCGCCCGATTGCGTGAGACTCGATTCCAATCGGAAGGTCAACCCATCCTCCTCCCAGAGCAGCACGTTGGCCGACGGCCGGTCGAATGGACAACAGGCCGCGGATGGGTCGTCGAGGAGCACGATCCGCGATGCCCCGGAGACCCACCAGCCATCCGTGTCGTTGACGGTGGTCGGACGCGCATCGCCGCCGCCCTCGAAGACGCCTTTCATGATGTAGTTGACGTCCTCCCGCGCCTCGAACTGCATCAGCAGCGCGCCGACGCCCGTCTCCTCCGCCTCCGGCAGGCCCGGCGCGGGGTGATAGATCAGCGAGACCATGATGTTGCCGTCGGGCAGCGTGCGCAGATAGATTTCGTCCGGTTCGCCGTAGGTCGTCGGGTCCGGGACATGGATCGTGAATGGCGCGGTCGCGCGCGCCTCCGTTAGCGTGACCTCACGGCCGAGCGAGAGATCCGGCCCAACCGGCGAAACGGCAGGGGCCGGGATTGGGATTGGCGTCGGCTCGTCGTCGCGCTCGATCGTGATGGTGATGCCGCGTACGCCAAAGAGGTCGGCGACGGCGTCGCGGGCGCCGGGCAAGACGGCCAATGCCGCGGCCAGGAGGAAGAGCAGCAGCACGGCCGCCGCCGCCAACGCGCGGCGCGGCGTGAACCAGGCGACACGTGCGGGCTGATCGACCGGTCGCTGCGCGATCCGGGCGCGCACCGACGACGCCAGGTCGGGCGTGGCCGGGAACGCGACGTGCCGCCCGAGCCGCCGCAGGGCGCGCTCCAATTCGGCATCAGGGAGGGAGGCCAGGCGCCGGCGCTCAGCCATCGCCGCCCCCTTTCGTCTCGACACCGGACTGCACCTGCAATTGCAACGCGACCCGGGCGCGACCAAGTGCCCGCGACAGGCGCGACTTGACGGTCCCCCGCGGGCAATCAAGTGCCTCGGCCATTTCCCCCTCGGAGAGATCGAGAAAATAGCGATATGCGATCACCAACCGGTCGTCCTCTTTCAGCCCGCTCACCACATCCAGGAGCGCGGTGCGTTCCTCGTGCACGAGGGCCGCCGCCTCCGGCGACAAGGCCGTGTCGCCAGAGGGGCGGTCCGCCGCGGCGCTGAGCGCCAATGTTGGCCGGCGGGCGACCGCTGCTCGCCGGTTGCGCGCTTCGTTGGCGACGATCCGCAGCAGCCAGGGTCGCAACGGCGCGCCGGCCCGAAACCGCCCCAACGCGTAGTACGCCTTAACGAACGCCTCCTGCGCCGCATCCTCCGCGTCGGCTGCTGATCCGGTGATCAGGTAGGCCGTGCGAAAGGCAAGGTCCTGGTATCGCCGTACGAGTTCCTCGTAGGCGTCGCCGTCGCCGTTCTTGGCGCGCTCGATCAGCTCAGATTCGTCCAGTAGCCGGCCCCCCACTGAACGCGCGTTCGCCCTCTATACAAGGCGAGGCCCTGACTGGTTCCACAACGAATGCGTGCCCTGCCATAATGCCACGCGCCCACAAGCGATACGACGCCCGTTTTCGTCCGTAGGACGACGGGTAATCGGGCATCGTTCGAGGGGGAACTTGCTGCCCATGCTGCGACCGGGTGAGAATGCCTGGGCGTCACGGTCGCTACGTCGCACGACAAGGAAGCTCAATTGAATGGTCGAACAGATCCGGTCCTGGAGATGGACCGCGTACATGTCTGGGTGCCGAACGGAACGCATATCGTCCGCGATGTCTCGTGGATCGTGCGGCCGGGCGAGCATTGGGCACTGCTCGGACCGAACGGCTCGGGCAAGAGCACGCTGCTCTCGATCGCTGGCGCGGTCCGGCATCCGAGCCAGGGATGCGCGAGCGTCCTCGGAGGGCGCTTCGGTCACGTCAGCATGTGGGCCCTGCGGGAGCGGATCGGCGTCATCGACCCCGCCTTGAAGCTACTCGACTGGCTGACCGCGGAAGATGTCGTTCTCACCGGCCACACTGGCACGATCCAACCGCGGTGGGAATGCTACGGCGACTCCGAACGGGCGCGGGCGCGCGATCTCCTCGCCCTCCTCGGCTGCGTTTCCCTCGCCGACCGCGAGATCGGCACCTGCTCCCAGGGGGAGCGCCAGCGCGTTCGCATTGCCCGCGCCCTGATGCCGGACCCTCCCCTGCTCCTGCTCGACGAGCCCGCGACCGGACTCGACCTCCCCGCCCGCGAGGCGCTGCTCGCCGCGCTCACCTCGCTCGCCACGGCCAAGCCCGAATTGGCGACCGTCCTCGTTTCCCACCACCTCGAAGAGTTGCCGGCCACGACCACCCACGCCTTACTGCTGCGCGACGGCGCCGTCGTCGCCACCGGCCCCGCCGCCGCAACCCTGATCAGCGTCAACGTCTCCGCCTGCTTCGGATTCGACGTCCAGGTCCGCTTTGAGGACGACCGCTGGTCCGCCCGTGCCGCCGCCAGCTGGCGAACCCGCGCGACGGGGGACTGACGGAAGGCCCCCACAGCCCACGAATTCTGGGGGCCGTCGTCCCATCCACCCACTCGCCCAAAACGTATGGTGGTCGTCGGCCCCGGACATGGAACACGAATCTGCGGAAACCGGTACAATGGGGCCGGAATCGCGTCCTCGCCAATACCCGAAAGCTCGTTTGCAGGCGAGCGGTGGGCGGCGTGGTCAATCGCGAAACCGCGGTGGTTTGGCTGGCCGCCGCGCCACACCCGGCCCTGCACCCGGGTGGAACCACAACGGAGGGAAGGGGATGGCGACACGCTCGTCATGGGTAGTTCGTTGTCTGGTCGCTTCGCTCGGCACGCTCATCCGTCGCGCCACGGCGTCCACAGGTAGGCATCACCCTCGTCGATCCGTCTCGCTCGTGCTCGCGGTGGCGTTGGTCGTCGTATCGGTGGCGGTGCTCGCGCCGGCCCAGCCGGCGCAGGCGGCGCCCGCCTGGACCACGACCGACCTTAACCTGCGAACCGGACCGGGCACGAATTACGACGTCATCCTCGTGATGGAGCCCGGCGCCTACGTCGAGATCGTCCAGAACCAGCAGAACGGCTTCTACCGGGTGCGCTACAACGGCGTTTCCGGCTGGGCCTCCGCTGATTACCTGGACCGCGGTGGCGGTTCCTCCGGCAACACCACGGTCCTCGATGACCTGAACCTCCGTTCCGGGCCGAGCACCGGCGACGGCGTCATTGCCGTCATGCCGGCTGGGAGCACCGTCTCCGTCAACGGCGGCCCCGACAACGGCTTCTATCTCGTCAGTTACGGTGGCATGGACGGCTGGGCCTTCGGGGCCTACCTCGACGGCTACGCCTCGGGCACCGGGTCGTCGACCGTCCAGGAAGACCTCAATCTCAGGGCAGGACCCAGCACCGGCGACGATGTGCTCGCCGTCATGCCGGCGGGAGCCGAGGTCGAATTGACCGGCCTCGCCGCCAACGGCTTCGTTTCGGTCGAATACAACGGGGTGGATGGGTGGGCCTTTGCCGATTACCTCGGCGACGGCTTCTCTGCTAGTGGCTCTGGTGAGACCCTCTACGCCGACGACTGGCTCAACCTGCGGGTCGGCCCCAGCACCGGCGACGACGTCCTGACCGTCATGGCCCCAGGCGATGCGGTCGAGGTCGTTGGCGGCAGCGACAATGGGTTCCTCCAGGTGCGTTTCGGCGGGCAAACCGGGTGGGCCTATGCCGACTATCTCGACTCCATCCCTGGCGGCGGCGGCGGCGGGGCGATCATCTGGCCCATCTCCGGCGGCGAGTGGGAGATCACCCAGGGCTACCACGGCCCGTTCTCGCACTATAACTCCGGCTCCACCTACCAATACGCCTATTCCCTCGACCTCGCTCGCACCGACGGCAACTCCGCCGGGCAGGCGGTCTACTCGCCGATCGACGGCACGGTCCGCTGGACCGAGGACGCCTCCGGCGGCATCTCGATCAACATGGGGAACGGGTATGCCGTCGCCATGTTCCACCTCACGCTCGACTCGGGCCTGAGTTGGGGCGACTCCGTCTCAAAGGGGCAGTACTTAGGTACGATCTCCGGTCCCGGCGGTCCCGGCTACGTGGGCTTCGCCCACGTCCACGTCAGCCTCTGGGCCACCGACGACGGCGGCAACTGGAGCCGGAACGCGGTCCCCTTCACCGGTGGGAACGCGATCTCCGGCCTCGACTTGCCCGACACCGGCGGCGGCAACCAACACGCGGGCACCCTCTTCTACCCGTAGGGCGACGAGGCGGCAGGCGATCCTCTGCCGCCTTGCCGCCCTGGCCGCCACGTCGTCTTGGCCTAGCCCTTCCGTCTTATACACACGGCGCGAATTCGGTTCTAAGCTGTAGCTTGACTCGAATC
>JBOGUE010000041.1:0-13670 GCA_050695955.1 Thermomicrobiales bacterium
CCACTGAGACGACCCAACCCGCGTCTCCAGCCACAACGGACGTCGGACCGGTCAACGACGCGACCACCGAGGAAATCGCGACCGAGACGCCGGCCGGAACCGACGAGTCGCCGCCGGCCGCACCGGCGAACGATCTGTTGGGCGGGCTGCTCGGCGACGTCGGCGGCCTCGTCGGCGGTCTGACCGATGGCCTGGCTACCCAGGGCGGCGCCAATGCGACCGCTCCGGTCGGCGCGGTTGATAGCGTGGTCGATCAGGTCGCCGGTGACGATTCGCTGCTCGGCGGTCTGACGTCGACGGTGCTCGATCCGCTCGCCGAGGCGGTTGTCCAACCGGAGACGACGGACGTTGTCGAGACCTCCGCCGCCACGACCGAGACGACTGAAACGACCACGCCGGTCGATCCGCTCGGTGGCTTGGTCGGCGGCCTTGTCGGCGGCGCCGGCGAGCTGGTCGGCGGCCTGACCGGTAACCTGACCACGAACGAGACGAACAGCGGCGCCTCCGCCACCAACCCGGTCGGTGGCCTCGACGCGGTGACCGGCGTCCTGACGCCGGTCACTGAGATCGTCACCGACGTCGTGACACCGGTGACCGAAGTCGTGACCCAGGTCGTCGCGCCGGTGACCCAAGTGATCGAGCCGGTGAGCCAAATGACCGGCGATCTGGTCGAAGAGACCGGGCCGGTCGGCGGCCTGATTGGGACGACCACCGAGGTCGTCACTGACGTGCTCGCACCGGTGACCCAAATCGTCGAGACGACGACGCGGACGGTCGATCAAACCCTACCTGGCGTCCTCGACCCGATCACCCAGACGGTGTCGAGTGTGACCGCCCCGGTCAGCGATATCGGCGGCGGCGTGCTCCAGCCAGTGACCAGCACGATCACCGCCGTGACGGATCCGATCCTCGAGCCGGTGACCGGCCTGTTGACCCCGGTGACGGAGACGGTCGGGCAGGTGCTCGGACCGGTGCTGGAGCCGGTGGCCCCGATTCTCGAACCGGTGACGACGATCGTCGGTGAGACGATTGCTCCGGTGCTGGAGCCGGTCGTCGAGATCGTGACGCCGATCCTGGAGCCGGTGACAACCGCCATCGGCGCGGTCACCGAGGCGGTCCTGGAGCCGGTGGTCGAGGCCGTCGCGCCGGTCCTCGAGCCGGTAACGCAAACAGTCGGCACGGTCCTCGCGCCGGTGACTGAAGTCGTGACCCAGGTCGTCGAGCCGGTCGTCGAGGTGCTGACGCCGGTCCTGGAGGCGACCGTTGAAATCGTGACCCCGGTGACCGAGACCCTGACGCCCGTCCTCGAAATCGTCACCGAAACCGTGGCGCCGGTGGTCGAAACACTGGACCCGGTGCTCGCACCGGTGATCGACACGCTGACGCCGATCATCGAGGTGACGACGCCGATCGTGGAGCCGATCGTTGAGGCTATCCAACCGATCGTGGAACCGATCGGCGAGGTGCTCGACCCGGTGGTCGAGCCGATCGTCGACGTTGTCACCCCGGTCATCGAGCCCGTGGTCGAGATCGTGCAGCCGGTCGTCAATCCGGTTGTCGAGATCGTTGAACCGATCATCGACGTGATCGATCCGGTGATTGATCCGATCACCGAGGTCATCGACCCGATCGTCGATCCGGTGGTTGACCCGATCATCACCCCGATCATCGAAGTCGTACCGCCGGTACAGGACGTGATCGATCCGGTCGACAATCCTCCGGCGGACAACCCACCGGCGGACAACCCACCGGCGGACAACCCACCGGCGGACCCCCCACCGGCGGACACCCCACCGGTCGACAATCCTCCGACGGACACCCCGCCGGTGGTCCTGCCGCCGATCGACCTCCCGCCGATTGTGACGCCGCCGGTCATCGAGCCGCCGGTCGACGAAGTGCCGTCGGTGGATCAACCCCCGGTGGTGATTCCGCCGATCGTTCTCCCGCCGGTCGACGTGCCCCCGATTGTGGCGCCACCGGTCGATGGACCGGGCGGCGGCCTGCCAGGCGGTGAGACGGACGGCGAAGACCCGACGGTCGAGCGGCCGGACAGTGGCGGCGTCGACGGCGGTCAGCCGGGCGACGGCACGCGGCGCCCGAACGACGGGCCGGCCGGGCTGGACGGCAATGACGGCCAACTCGGGCCGGAAGGCGTCCGCGGACCGGTCGCCAGCGGCGACGTTCCGTGCATCGGCCTGGTTCCGGTCGTCGATCAACTCGACCTGCAAGACCCGATCTGGAGTAACCCGGCATGCATCGGCGCCCCCGGCGCCAACGCGCTGCCCGGCCTGACCTCGCTGACCTCCGGGTCGTCGCTCTCCGGCGGCGCCGGCGGGCGGGGCCACGGACATGCGCGCGCGCTGCCGTCGAACAGTGGCCTGGGCGGCATGCTCGGTTTCCTGAGCGGTGGCGCTGGCCAGCCGCTGCATAGCGTGCCCGGCGGCCCCGCGCCGTCTGGACAGTTCCAGACCGCCGGCGGTATCGGCGGCGGCGGGTCGTCCGGTGGTTCGTCCTCCGCCGGCTCGTCTTCTTCCTCCGCTCCCGGTTTTGCTTCCCCCTTCGCGGCGGTGCTCGCGAACCACGCCTCCCTCGAGTTCACGGCGTGGCGGGCCTGGGGCCGCGACTCCCTTCGTATCCCATCAGGGATCGTCCAGTCCATTCAAACACCTCCTGGGTAGTGGCCACCCGGACATGAGTGCGCCTCCTCGGCGTATTCGTGCCCATAGCGCTGGCCACGACGTCTGGGTTGCTCGGTCCAGGTGAGCAACCCAGAAACTTCCAGGAGCGTAAGACCATGCGTCTTTCCAGATGGGTGCTGGCGATCACCTTCGCGCTCAGTCTCGTGACTGTGGCGGGTTGGGTGACACTAGCCCAAGACGACGGCAAGGTTGCTACCACCGAAGAGAGTGGTGACGCCGGCGCCGGCGCTGGAGTCGTCAACTCCAGTGGGGACGCGACAACCGACGAAACGGCCAGCGGCAGCAGCGGCGATGCCGGCGACGGCACTGGCAGCCCTGGCGATGCCCGCGGCCTACGGGGCGAACGGTTCTCCAGCGCGACCATCGATCTGGGGCCGCTCGGCGATCTTCTGGACTTCGGTCTGGAGGACGTCAAGAGCGATGTCGAGGCCCGGGCCGGTGTGCTGGTGTTGGATACCATCCTGCGCGAAAGCGCCCTCCTCAACGATCTCGGCGATGACGAGATCCTGAGCGTCGACCGCACCGCGGCCGAACTCGATCTCGACCGTATCGACGACGTCCTCAGCGACGCGGAGGCGAACCCGATCGACGACCTCGATCCGGTCAACTTCGACGTGTTGTTGACCGACCTCTATCTGGTCGAACCGGGCGTTGGGCGAGACGGCGAGAACGGCGTCGACGTCACAAGCGATGTCAACCTGGACAATCTCTTCAACGATCTCGACGGGCTCCGTCTGCTCGACGATCGGAACACCGACGACGTGCGCGATCGCGTGAACCTCGACGATCTCTTCGCCGGCGCGATCCTCCGTGATCTCGCTGTCGTCGAACTCGACGAGCCGTTCACCGATACGACCACGGACGACGTGCTGGCTAACCTCGGTCTGCTCGACACAGGGAACCTGGACACCCTGGTCCCGCGGGACGACGACGGCCGGCGCGGCGAGCTCGAACTGATTGAAAACCTCGATGACCTGGATCGCTTGGACGATGTGGATCTTCTCGGCAGACTCGATGGCCGGGTGCTGCCGAACGCCCCCATCGCCTCCGATCTCAACGTACTCGAGGAACTCGACACCGCGCGGACGAACGTCCTGGAACAACTCGAACTGTTCGAGCTGTTCAACCTGGGCGAACTCGGGCTGCGCGATGGACTGGGCCTGGGCCTGGGGCCCCCGTGATCCGCTCCTTGCCCCGGTTCGTTCTCAGGGGGTGGAGGCGGCTGGTTTCGCCGCACTTCTCCGACCTGAAACCGGGAGGGGAGGTCGCCACCGTCCGGTGGACCATCTATCCGATTCCCCAAGGTCGGCGGGAAATCGGACAACGGCGACCTCCCGGGGGGCGTGAGTTTGGTAATGACCCGGAGCCCCGGGCTTCAGGAGGAACAGACTATGCAGACAGCACGCATCCTTGTCGTTGATAGAGAGCGCGCGGGGTGCCGCGCGCTCCGGCGGACACTGAAGACCGATCCGCGACTTGACGTCGTGGCAGAGGCATGCTCCGTCCGGGAAGCACTCGGGCTCATCTCGGAACTGTCGCCGGATGCGCTGGTGGTCGCCGACTGGCTGCCCGGCCTGCGGGGGTTGACGCTCTCGTCGACCCTGCGCCGGGAACGGCGGGAAATCGGCACGGTGGTGCTCGCCGAGCGGTTGGACCTGGAAGGCTGGGTCGCCTCCGTCGAGGCGGGCGCATCCGGTCTCATCTGGCGGCGCACGCCGGACGCGGACGTCTTGCAGACCGTCGTCGCGGTCGCGCAGGGGACGAACCTGGTGCATGCGCGGGCGATGGCGGATCCGGCGATCATGGCTCGGCTCCTTACCGACGTGCGGGCCGGCTACGCCGACGGGGCCGCGGCCAACCGCTATGACCCCGGCGTCTCGGCGCGCCTGCTCGGCGTCCTTGATGGCGTCGTTATGGGCATGACGAACCGCGAGATCGGCACCGGTGAAGGCCTCGCCGAACAAACGATCAAGCACCACGTCTCCGCGTTGATGCGCGCGTTCGGCGCGCGGGACCGCATCGGTATCCTCCGCCAGGCATTGCTGCGCGGTTGGGCGTCGATCGGACCCGACCCGGCGCCGTATGCACCGCCAGGCCGCCACAACAGCAACGGCAATCGGCCGTCGTCGCACACGGAGCACCAATGGACGGAGAACGCGGCCCCGATCGGCGTGGCCGCCGTGCGAGACATCTTTGTCGCCCGGGCGTGATGCGCTGGTCCACGGCACGTCGGCTGGTGGGCACGCCGGGCAGGAGCCAGGAGCGTGGTATGAGGTAGGCAAGGCATGCGCATTGCGTGCGCGGTTCGCACGACCGCTCGCACATAAAGCAGGCATGGAGGACGGCAGCATGGCCCAGCCGATTGCGGATGGGATCGGGATCACGACGAGCCGGCGGGGCTTGGCTCGGGCGGCGGTGGTCGCCGGATCGGGGCTCGCGCTCGCGGGCGTGGGCTCCGTCGCCCGCCTCACCGGACCCGCGGCGGTCTCCGCGCAGGATGCGGGGACGCCGGAGGCCGGTGAGCTCGGGCGGGCCGGGATGCCGGCGTGGTTCTTCGCGGTGGTTGTCTACCAGGATCCCTATCCTGGGGTCGTGCAGCAACCCGCGGAGCCCCCACCGGGTTCGCGCTACGTCGCGGCCGAAGTCGTGATCGACAACGCCGCCGACCAGCCGCTTGCCTTTAGTCCGGGCGACGTCACCGTTCGCTCGGCCGACGGAGTAGCCTATCGTGGCGGATCGGCGTATGGCGCCGAGCCGTTCATCGGGCCGCGCAACCTCAACGGAGGCGAGCGGTCGCGGGGGTGGATCTGGTTCACCGTGGCGGCAGAGGCTGCCCTGGTCGAGATCGCCTATGTGCCGGAGGCGCCGCGGCTCAGACTACCGCTCCCCTTCGGGAGCTAGGGCTGTGCTAGCCGGCAATGCCGAGGTAGAGCGCGTAGGCGATCATCACCGCCGCGAGGGCGAGTCCGGCCAGGATGAAGGCGGTCAGCCGCCGATCGGCCGCCGGCGCCGGCAACGCGTCGTCGCGAGGTAACGCTGGACGGCGAACAGACGGCTGCACGGCCGGCGGGGCGACGGGCGCTGCCCTGATCGCCGTGGTCGGGGCATGGTGGTCGTCCGAGGAGGGAATCTCATCGGTTTCGTCGCCGATGGACAGACCAGTGGGCAAGACGGCCGGTGCGGGGTGCAGATCACCCGGCGCAGCGGCGGGTTTTGCTTCCATCTCGGCCAACCGGCGCAACCAGACAGGGAGGTCCTCCGGCGACAGGAAGGTTGTCACGTCGGGCGCTTCGTCCGTCGCGTCGAGTCGTTGCCCGGTGGGTGGAGGCGACGCGGGCGCGCTGAGCGCCTCGTGATGTGAGCCAGCGAGCCACGACGGCATCGAGTCCGCCAGGCCGCCATCCGGGATTGGTGGGAGGTCGCTCTCCCGGCGTCCGAGTTCGGAGGGCTGCACTTTGGCCGAATGCGCACGCGCTTCGACGTCGCGCCGCAGCCAACCCGGCAGCCGCTCGGTCTGAGGCGCAAGCGCACCTGCATCCGTTGCACGAGGACGCCGGCGCGCATCATCCGGCAAGGGCTTACCGCATTCGCCGCAATGGCTCGCCCACTCGCGGTTGACCGTACCGCACGCCGGACAGGTGATCACGTGCTCTGTCTCCGGGATGGCGCGCGCCGCCTAAATGCGACACTACGGCGGACAATATGCGCGGTCGAGTATACGGCGCGCGCCGCTAGCCCTTGAGATCGGCGGTGTCGAGCCAGATCGTGACCGGGCCGTCGTTGATCAACTCCACGGCCATCTCCGCCCCGAATCGCCCCTGCGCCACCGGCAAGCCGAGGCGGCGCAACTCGTCGGCGACTTGGACCACCAGCGGCGCGGCGATGGGCGGCGGCGCGGCGCGCACGAAGCTGGGTCGCCGGCCTTTGCGCGCGTTCGCATAGAGCGTGAACTGCGACACCACGAGCACCCCGACCTCCGCCGCCGCGGCCAGATCAAGCGCGGACCGGTTCAGGTTGCCCGCTTCATCGTCAAAGACGCGCAGATTCGCTACCTTCCCGGCCAGAAAGACGGCATCCTCGGTCGTGTCATCATGCGTCACCCCGACGAACAGGAGGAATCCCCGGCCAATCTCACCGACCGTCTCGTCGTGGACGCGGACGCGGGCGCGGGAGACGCGCTGGACCAGGATACGCACAATCAGCCGCTCCGCCGGATCGTCGCCGTCGCCATCGCCGCCATCCCTTCCTCGCGGCCGACGAAACCCATGCCCTCATTCGTCGTCGCCTTGACGCTGACCGCGTCTTCGGCGATTCCAAGCGTCGCCGCGATGGCGCGTCGCATGGCGGGCACGTGCGGGCCGATGCGCGGCGCTTCCGCAATGACGGTCGCATCCACGTTGACGACGTCGTAGCCGCTTGTCTCGACCAGCGACCGCACGCGGGCCAGCAGTTCGCGGCTATCGGCATCTTTGAGGGCAGGATCGGACGGCGGAAAGTGCTGACCGATATCACCCAGAGCGGCGGCCCCAAGGAGTGCGTCGGCGATGGCGTGCAGAAGCACGTCGGCGTCCGAGTGCCCGGCTAACCCTCGTGAATGTGGGATCGGGACACCACCCAGCACGAGCGCTCGCCCCTTGGCAAAACGATGCACGTCGTAGCCGATACCCGTCCGATGCGTCATCCCATCCCATCCCAACCTCTAGCGCCTAGCGTCTAGCTCCTAGCGTCTAGCTCCTGTTCCCGCGGGATCGCCTCGGCCACGGCAAGGTCTTCGCGGTGCGTGATCTTAAGATTGGAAAGCGCGCCGGGAACGATGCGCACCGGCCAGCCGAGGGTCTCGAAGAGCGCCGCTTCGTCGGTGACGGTGAGGTCGTGCTGGGCGGCGTGGGCAAAGGCAGCGCGCAACCGGGCGAGGTCGAACGCCTGCGGTGTCTGGGCCGCCCAGAGGTCGTCACGCGGCACGGTGGCGACGATCTGCCCGTCTGCCACGCGCTTGATCGTGTCGGTCACCGGTACGGCGGCGATGGCGGCGCCGGTCGCGGTCGCGGCGGTGACACAGGCATCGAAGAGAGCGGCCGGGGCGAAGGGCCGGGCGCCGTCATGAATAACGACAATCTCAACGTCGTTCGATACGGCGGCAAGACCGGCGGCGACGGAGTCCTGCCGCCGCTCCCCGCCCGCGACGATTGCCGATACTTTCGTCCACGGCCCGGTCGCCACCAGATCTGCCGCGATCCCCTTCGTGTGCTCACCGACAACAACCACGACCGTAGCAATCGATGCTGCCGACTCGACGGCATCCAGCGCGTAGGCCAGGATCGGCCGCCCGGCCAGTGGCAAGAACACCTTATCCGCCACACCGAAGCGTTCCCCACGCCCGGCCGCGACGATGACGACTGCTGCCCCCCCGGCCCGAATGCCTGTCACCGCCGGGCGGCCTTCACGCGCTCGGCGGCATCCCGCAGGCGCTCGACCGCTTCGTAGGGTACGGGCGGGCCGCCGAGCTCCCGTCCCGGCTTAAAGCGGGGGCCGTGGTAGTCGCTGCCGCCGGTGGGAATCAGCCCCCACTGCTCGGCGATGCGACGCAGCTCCTCCCGCTCCGCCGCGTCGTACTCGCCGTACCACGTTTCGAGGCCGAGGAGACCGGCGGGCACGAGCCGGGCGAGGATGCCCTCGACGCCGCCCGTCGAAAAGGGATGCGCCAGCACCGGCACGCCGCCACCCTTCAGAATGAGGGAGACGCCTTCCTCCGGCGCCACCTTTTGGCGCGACACGAAGGCCGGCCGGCCGGACGCCAAGAAGCGGTCGAAGGCGTCGGTGACTGATGCGACGTATCCGGCTTCGATCAGGGCGTGGGCGACGTGCGGCCGGCCGATGGTGCCGGCTCCGGCGAACTCCCGGACACGGTCCGGCTCGATCCGGAGACCAAGCCCGCGCAACTTGTCGACGATCTGGTCGATGCGCTCCCGTCGCTTCCGCGCGAACCAGTCGAGACCGGCCAGGAGATTGGGATCGTCCTGGTCGACGAAGTAGCCGAGGATATGCGCTTCGTGCCGCCCCAGGTCGGTGCTGAGCTCGACGCCGGGGATCAAGTCGATGCCGAGGCCCCGTGCTTCGGCGTCGGCCTCCGCCAGGCCGCCCAGGGTGTCGTGGTCGGTGAGGCCGAGCACGCGAAGCCCCCGCCGCTTGGCTTCCTGGACCAAGGCAGCGGGGGCGAGCAGACCGTCCGAGACGGTGCTGTGCGTGTGCAGATCGACCGGATTCTGGGTCCGCGTCCTGGCGGCGTCGGTGTTCACCCGGTCTGCGCGCGCTTAGCGCGGCTCGACTACGAGACGGATCGCGGTCCGGTCCTCGTTGTCGATGGTGACGTCGATGAAAGCCGGGAGGCAGATTGCCTCGATCCCGGTTTCACGCAAGTAGTCGCGGGCGATGGCGACCGCCTTCACCGCCTGGTTAGTGGCGCCGGCGCCGATGGCCTGCACCTCGGCCCGGCCAACCTCACGCACGACTCCGGCAATGGCGCCGGCGACGGCGCTCGGGCGCGAGCGGGCGGAGACCTTCAGCACTTCGCCGTTCTGATGCGCCGGCTGCGCGGTCTCGACACCGTCTCCCACGCCCTCACCATCGAGCTCGACTGGGGCCGTTTCCACCACGGATGCGGTGCTGACAGTGGAGGCAGCGCTTGCCGTGGCGGCGGGGGAGTCGGCGGGCGCTGTGTTGGCCTCTGGCTTGGCCCAGGATGGAACGTGGGGAGTGCGGCCGCCGTCGACGGTGACGGGCTCGGCTGGAATGGCCTCTGGCGCGGTCACCTCTTCCTCGGCATCGACCTCAATCTCGTCGCCGTCAGGTGGGAAGTGTGAGCCGGTGGGGTCGATCTTGATGTCGCGCAGGTCGAGTTTGCTAAAAAACCGGTTCATGCGTGAGGTCTCCCTTGCGAGCGCGACCGACCGTCGGTCGTACCCATGTCGAGTCGGTCTACCCGAGAGATCGCCCGGCAGGTGCCGTGGATCGCATCGAGTTCGATGAGTACCGCATTGAAGGTGACCGGCCCGTCGCCCACGACGGTACGGCCGGGTCGCTGGGTCAGAAAGCGGCGCAGTGTCGGTTCGACTGCCGCGCCGATGATCGAGTCGCGTGGCCCGACCATCCCGAGATCCGTCACATACCCCGTCTCCCCTGGTAACACCCGCGCATCGGCCGTTGGCACGTGGGTGTGCGTGCCGACGACGGCGGCCACTCGGCCAGCCAGGTGCCAGCCCATGGCCAGCTTCTCCGAGGTCGCCTCGGCGTGGAAGTCTACGACAACCAGCGGCCGTGGCGCAGAGCCTCCGCCGTCGGCGAGCAGGAATCCGTCAATGGCCCGGAACGGATCGTCCAGCGGTTGCATGAAGATCCGGCCCATGAGGCTGACCACGGTGACGTCGGCGCCCTTGAGCCGGGTCGACCAGGCGCTTTGACCAGGGAGGCCGGCCGGGAAGTTGAGCGGCCGCAGGATGCGCAAATCGTCGTCGGTTAGGGCCTCGTCGATCTCCGGCCGCGCCCAGACGTGGTTGCCGGTGGTGATGACGTCGGCGCCCGCGTCGCGCAGTTCGCGGGCGGTGCGGCTGGTGAGGCCGCGTCCGCCCGCGCTATTTTCCCCGTTGATGACGTTGAGGTCGGCGTCGAGCTCCTGCCGCAGGTCCGGCAGGATGCGCCGGCAGGCCCGCCGTCCCGGCGAGCCCACGACATCGCCGACGGCGAGTACCCGAATCGTCTCCGAGTCCGACCCGCCGCCCGGCGGCGGGTGCTGGTCCCGGTCCTGGTTCTGGTCCTGGCCCTGGTCCTCAGTGGCCGGTACGTCCGCCGCCTTAGCGAGCATACTCGACCGCGCGGGTCTCGCGGATCACCGTAACCTTGATCTGGCCGGGGTACTCCAGGGTCTCCTCGATCTTCTTGACCACGTCCCGCGCCAAGCGGCTGGCGCCGATGTCGTCGATGTTGCTCGGCGAGACGAGGATCCGCACCTCGCGGCCCGCCTGGATCGCGAACGACTTCTCGACGCCGTCGAAGGAGTTGGCCACCCCTTCCAGCGCCTCCAGTCGCTTGATGTAGGTCTCGACCATCTCGCGCCGGGCGCCGGGGCGGGCGCCGCTGATGGCGTCCGACGTGGCGACGATGAACGCCTCGACCGTCTGCGGCTCCTCTTCCCCGTGGTGAGCCGCGATGGCGTGGACGATCCTCGCCGACCGCCCCAATCGCTTGGCGATCTCGCCGCCGATCAAGGCGTGCGGCCCTTCCACCTCGTGGTCGACCGCCTTGCCGATGTCGTGCAACAACCCGGCCGTCTTGCAGACGTTGACGTCGGCGCCGATCTCCGCCGCCAGCGCGGCGGCGATCATCGAGACTTCCAGCGAGTGGTGCAGCACGTTCTGCCCGTAGCTGGTCCGGAACTTGAGCCGCCCCAGCAGCTTGATCAGATCCGGGTGGAGACCGACGACGTTCGCCTCGTAGGCGACCTTTTCGCCCTCCTCCCGCATCGTCTGGTCCAGCTCCATCCGCACCTTGGCCACGATCTCCTCGATCCGGGCCGGGTGAATCCGCCCGTCCTGCAAGAGTTTCTGCAAGGCCATGCGCGCGACTTCGCGCCGCACCGGGTCAAAGCCGGAGACGGTAATCACCTCCGGCGTGTCGTCGACGATCAGGTCGACCCCGGTCGCCTGTTCGAGGGCACGGATATTCCGCCCCTCGCGACCGATGATGCGACCCTTCATGTCGTCGCTCGGCAGCGGCACGACGGAAATCGTGGTCTCGGCGACGTAGTCCGTCGCGATCCGCTGGATGGTGGTCGCCAGGATCTTCCGCGAGCGGCGGTCCGCCTCCTCGTGCAATTCTTGTTCGACTTCATGGAGCCGCCGGGTGGCCATTGCCCGCGCTTCGGATTCAACCTCGGCCACGAGTTGCAGCATCGCCTCATCGGCCGTCAGCCCGGCGATGCGCTCCAGCTCCTGCAAGTGCCGGCCGCGCGCCGACTCCAGTTCATGCAGTTGTTCAGTCCGCTCCTGCTCCCACACGTGCACCCGGCGCGACTGCTCCGATTCCCATTCTTCCTGGGTGCGAGTCGCCGCCTGTTCCTGTTTCCGCACCGCCTGCTCGCGTTGTTCGAGCGCGGTGGACTTGCGATCGATGCTCTCCTCTTTTTGTTCGACCCGTCGTTCGATCCGTTCGACTTCCTTACGGCGCTGGGTGAGTTCTCGATCCACATCGCCGCGAAGTCGGATCGCTTCGTCCTTGGCCGCAATCGCCGAGTCTCGCCGTGCTGCTTCCGCTTCCCCCAGTACGCGCTGCGCTTCGTCCTGCGCCATGCGGACGCGGGATTGAGCACGCTTGTCGAGGTAGAAGTAGGTCGCGAAAAACGCCAGACCACCGGCGAGCAGCGCGCCGAGGACGAACATGATGACGCTGTCCATGAACGCCGCTCCTCATAGGTTGTAGGTTTCCCCCATTCGGGGGTTCATAGGTTGTTAAGGTGGATGGGCGCGAGACATGCCGCGAACGCCGGCAACTGCGTGGCGGCCGGCGTAGGCGAGACCTCGCGCGTTTGCCCTCTCCGGGGGGATGATACGGGCCGCTTGGAAAGAGCGTCAAGCGAAGCGAGGGCGGCGGCGAGGCGGAAGGCGGAAGGCGGAAGGCGGTCAGGGCTAGACGGATGCAACTCGCAGGAACGATGGTTCCGGCGATTGGAAGGAGATTGCGGACATGATCGATGCTGGTTTGCAGGGGCGCGTGGCGCTCGTCACGGGCGGCAATCAGGGGATCGGGGCGGCGGCGGTGCGGGCCCTTGCCGCCCAAGGGGCCGCGGTGTTCATCACGTACCTGCGGTTGGGGAATGATGATCCCGGCGTGCAAGCAACCGAGCTTGCCGGATATGCCGATGCCCGGGCACAGTCGGCGGAGGCGCTGGTCGACGAGATCACGAACGCCGGCGGTCGAGTGGCCGCGTTCGAGGCGGACCTCGCCGATCCGACGGTCATCCCAGGGTTGTTCGACCGCGCGGAGGAGACGCTCGGACCGGTCGAGATTCTGTTCAACAACGCCGATACCTGGGTCGCCGATACTTTCCTGCCTGATGCAAAGGATGATTTTGTCCGGAAGCTGGTGGCAGTGACGGCGGCGACGCATGACCATAGCTTCAGCGTCAACAGCCGGGCCACGGCGCTCTTGATCGCCGAGTTCGCCCACCGTCACGTCGCCCGCGGCGCGGATTGGGGCCGGATCATCAGCATGACCTCCGGCGGCGAGGGCGGCTTCGCCCGCGAGGTCTCCTACGGCGCCAGCAAAAACGCCCTCGAAAGCTACACCCAGGCGGCCGCCTGGGAGCTGGGCAAATACGGCATCACCGCCAACATCCTCTACCCACCGCCGACCGACACCGGCTGGATCACCTCCGAGATGGCCGCGCAGTTCGCCAGCGAAGGCCCCCTCTACCACGTCGGCCAGCCGGACGAGGTCGCCGAGGTCGTCCTCTTCCTTGCCTCCCACCAGGCGCGATTCGTGACGGGACAGAAGATCAGGATGTTCTGATCACGGAGCGAAGTTTGTAAGTAAGACCTCGACGCGGCGTTGAAACGCCGCGCTGAACCTACGAAGTCCTTCCAGGACTGAGCACGGGCCACGATTGCCGCGGTCCCGGAGGGATTTCGTAGGTTCAGCCTCGGGTTTTAACCCGGGCAAGCGGGCTTGCCAGCAGGTCTCGACGACTACCCTCTCGGGTTCACCGTGACCGTCGCGGCCATGCGGTTGCCCTCGGCGTCGCCGTGGGGGATACAGTAGTAGTCGAAGGTGCCGGCCGTCGGGAAGTCGAAGATGATCGGCGCGCCCTGGAGGAAGACGTCGGCGCCCGAGTTGACGATTTGCGAACCGTCGACGACTGTCCCGCCCGACGGGAAGAGCGCCTGCCCGTTGATGATGACCGGCGGCGGGCCGGCGGTCGGC
>JBOGUE010000042.1:0-8536 GCA_050695955.1 Thermomicrobiales bacterium
TTTCCCGATCCCTACTTCTTCCTCCCCGAAGTCCTCGCCGGACCGACGGCGCTCGGCGGGCAAGCCAGCGCGGGGCTCGGCTCCGGCGGCAGCTACGCGCCGGCCCATTACCTGAAGCAGTTCCACCCCAAGTACGCGGCGCCGGAAGACCTCGACCGGCTCGTCGAAGAGGCCGGGGTCGAGGCCTGGATGAACCTCTTCGAGTTGAAGAACGATTGGGCGCTCAATCCGGACCTGCCGGTCGTCTCACCGTGGAAAACGGTGACCCCGATCAACACCACAACCTGGACGCTGGAACGCAACCCCTACAGCATCTGGGTCGATACCGACGGCAACCAGTTGCCCTACATCGACGAGATCGTCATGACGTTGGCTGAGGACCTCGAGGTGCTCAACCTCCGTGCCATCGCCGGGGAATACGACTTCCAAGCCCGGCACGTCGACCTCGCCAAGCTGCCGGTGCTGCTAGAAAACCAGGAGCAGGGCGGCTACAAGGTCTACCTCGACACCGCCGACTACGGCAGCGACATGCTCATCAATATCAACGGGACCTACGAGGCGGACCCGGAGATCGCCAAGTGGCTGAGCAACACCGATTTCCGCCGTGCCCTATCGCTCGGTGTGGAGCGGGACCAGCTCAACGAGATCTTCTGGGTGGGCACCGGCACCCCCGGTTCCCCCGTCGCCGCGGAGTCGAACCCCTACAACCCGGGATCCGAATATCGCACGCTTTGGCATACCTATGATCCGGAGCAGGCGAACACCCTCCTCGACGAGATCGGGCTGGCCGAAAAGGACGGTGAGGGGTTCCGCCTCCGGAGCGACGGCAAAGGCCGCCTCCGCCTGGATATCGTCTGCTTTGCCGCCGCGTTCATGCCCTATGCCCAGATCTCCGAGGCGATCGCCCAGCAGTGGCAAGAGATCGGCATCGACCTGGCGGTGAAGGCAATGGAACGGAGCGCCGCCGAGGACATCGTCGGCGCCAACGAACACCAGCTCTTTGCCTGGACGGGTGACGGGTCCGAGCATCTCTTCATCTTCCCCCAGGCGTTCCCGTCGTACGGCAGCTCCTCGACCGGCCCCCTCTACTTCCAGTGGTTCGAGTCGAACGGGACCGCTGGGCTCGAACCGCCACCCCGCCTGCGCGAGGTCTACACCATGTTCCGCCAGGCCTTCGGCGTGCCCGCGGAGGAGCGGGTCCAACTGGGCAAGGAGATCTGGAAGATCCTCGTCGACGAGGTCTACGCCATCGGCATCGTCGGCCTGGCCGCGGGCTCCATGGGGGTGCGAGTCGCCAAGACCGCAATGGGCAATGTCCCGTCCCGCCAGTTCAACAGCCCGGCGGTCCGAAACCCGGGCATCTCCCGGCCGGTCACATTCTTCTACAAGGGCTAGGGCGTGCTTGCACAGCCCCGTCATGCTGAGGGATCGAAGCATCCCCGCGCGAAGCGCCCCGCCATTCTTGGACCCGGCCGCTGATAGGGGGCGGCTTCGCCGGGGGATGCTTCGGCTGCGCCTCAGCATGACGGAGCGGTGCAAACACACCCCATGGCTGAGGGACCGCTATGCTCGCCTACATCACGCGCCGGCTGCTGCTCGCACTGGTCACCATGGTGGCGATTTCCGCCATCTCCTTTGTCATCATCCTCCTGCCGCCCGGCGACTACATTACCTTCTATGTCGCGCAACAGTTAGCAGAAGGCACGACGATCACCAGCCAGGAGGCGGAGGCCCTGCGCGCGCGCTACGGCCTCAACCAACCGGTAGCGGTCCAGTATCTCAAGTGGATGAACGCGGTGGTGCGCGGCGACTTCGGCATGTCCTTGTCGTGGCAGCGCGACGTGGCGGGTCTGATCTGGGAACGCCTCCTGCTGACCGTCGTGCTTTCGCTGGCGGCCGTGCTCTTCACCTGGGCGCTCGCCTTGCCGATCGGCATCTACTCGGCGGTGCGCCAGTACTCGGTGGGGGACTACCTCTTTACGTTTATCAGCTTTATCGGACTCGCCGTGCCGAACTTCCTGCTGGCGCTCGCCCTGATGTACCTGGGGTTCGCCTTCTTCGATGCCAACATCGGCGGACTCTTCTCGCCGGAGTATCTCAACGCGCCGTGGAGCATGGCGCGCGTTTGGGATCTGCTCAAGCACGTGCCGCTCCCCGCGACCATCCTCGCCCTCGGCGGCACCGCGCAGGTGGTTCGCGTCATGCGCGCGAACCTGCTCGATGAGCTGCGGAAACCCTATGTGACGACCGCGCGGGCCAAGGGTCTGTCCGAGCGGCACGTCATCCTCGTCCACCCCGTCCGCGTCGCGCTCAACCCGTTCGTCAGCACCATCGGCTACCTCTTCCCCTATATCGTCTCGGGCAGCGTGATCGTCTCGCTCGTGCTCGGTCTCCCCACGGTTGGGCCGCTCCTGCTCTCCGCGTTGCTGGCCCAGGACATGTTCCTGGCCGGCGCCATCGTGCTGATGTTGGGGGCGATGACGGTGATCGGCACGCTCATCTCGGACCTACTCTTGATGTGGATCGATCCGCGCGTACGGTCGGAAGGGTAGTGATGGCAGGCATCGCCACGGTTGGTGGCACGCTCGCGCCAACCGCCGCGGCGCGGCAACACGCCACGATGGCCAGTCAGTGGCGGCTGATGTGGTGGCGCTTTCGCCAGCATCGCCTCGCCCTTGTGGCCGGTGTGGTGCTGCTCTCGTTCTACGTCGTCGTGCTAATGCCGGGGTTCTTTGCCTACGCCGATCCGCACGCCTCGGAAGCGCAACGCTCGCTGCTGCCGCCCCAGCGCATCCACTTCTTCGACGACGGCGGGTTGCGCCTGCACGTCTACGGACTCACCGGGGCGAGGGACCCCCAAACCTTCAAGCGCGTCTACGTGCCGGATCCGACCCAGAAGTACGACGTCGCCCTCTTCGGGCGTGGCTTCGAATATCGATTCCTCGGTCTGATTCCCACCACCCGCCACCTCCTCGCCGTCGAGGGGGCGGAGGCGGAAGCAACGCTCTTCCTCCTCGGCACCGACGTCCAAGGACGCGATCTGTGGTCGCGGCTGATCTACGCCACGCGCGTGTCGTTGACGATCGGCTTGGTCAGCGTCGCCCTCAGCCTCGTTCTCGGCGTCGTGCTGGGCGGGCTTTCGGGCTACTACGGGGGGGCGATCGATGCCTTTATCCAGCGCCTGATCGAGGTGTTGCGCTCGATCCCCACGATCCCGCTCTGGATGGCGTTGGCGGCGTCGCTGCCGCGCGAGTGGAGCATCCTGAAGGTCTACTTCGCTATGACGGTGATCATCTCGCTCCTCGGCTGGACCGATTTGGCGAGAGTCGTGCGCGGCCGGTTCCTGTCGCTGCGGCGGGAGGATTTCGTCATGGCCGCGCGCGTGACCGGGTGCGGGCAGATGCGGATCATTTTCCGCCACATGGTGCCGTCGTTCGTCAGCCACCTGATCGCCGCCACGAGCCTGGCCCTGCCGGCCATGATCATCAGCGAGACCTCGCTGAGCTTTCTGGGCCTGGGTCTGCGACCGCCCGCCATCAGTTGGGGTGTCCTCCTCCAGCAGGCGCAGAACGTGCAGACCATCGCTACCACGCCCTGGCTGCTCCTCCCCGCGGTCCCGGTCATCATCGCGGTGTTGGCCTTCAACTTCCTGGGCGACGGCCTCCGCGACGCCGCCGACCCCTATGCTCGATAACCCATCGCCCACACCCCTGTCTCTCGTGTACGCGAGGACCGGGACCTGCTTGCCACCTTTCGTCCGCTCCGCGATTATTACGAGCACCTCGAGGACCGCCTGCCCGGGGGCACGTACTACGTGCCATCGGACGCCGAGGAGGAGCGCGACGGGCAGTTGCGCATCCGACTCGGCCTGACCATGGATAGCCAGGAGCGCTTCGTAGTAAGCGGGGTGACCGTCGACGTGACCACTCGCGGTGCGCAAGCCGCCCGGGCGGTGGTCAGGCGGAATTGGGAGCAGCTCAAACCGAGCGCGTTGGCGATGGTCCGCCAGCACTTCACGGCCGATCCGGCCGACATCCCCGATCCCGGAGAGGTCAAGAGCGACCTGCTCGTGTCGTTGGGACGAGCGCCGGACGGCCAGTCGGCCTAGGCGAACAGCAGCCGCTCCTCGTCCCCAGGAGACGATGCGTGTGAAGGTCATGTACCTGGACGAGTCGGGCGACCATAACTTGAAGAGGATCAATTCCATATACCCAGTCTTCGTTCTCGGCGGGGTGATTGTAGATCGGGCATACGCGCGGAACGTCATTGCGCCGACCCTCCGACAATTCAAGTTGGACCATTTCGGTCGGGACGACGTGATTCTCCACACGGTCGAGATGGCCAAAGGGCGCGGCGACTACGCCTTCCTTGCCGATCCGACCCTCCGAGCCAACTTCTACTCTGACCTCAACACGATGCTGCCGGATCTCGATTACATAGTCGTTGCCTGCGTCATCAAGAAAAGCGACCATGTGGCGAAGTACGGTGCCAATGCGGCCGATCCCTACACCTACAGTCTAGAGGTCCTCGTCGAGCGCTTTTGCTTGGAGTTGGGCACAGAACCGGATAGCGGGTTCATCTGTGCCGAGAAGCGCAATCCTGGTCTCGATCGTGAGCTGATGGCGGCGTGGGAGGATTTGCTGACAAATGGGATTGGAACGGGGTATGTGCCCTCGAAAACCATCGACGAACGGATTATCGGTCTCGACCTCAAGGACAAGAAGCCCAATATTGCCGGGATGCAACTTGCCGACTTAGTCATCACTCCGATTGGTCGATACGTGGTGGGCATGCCACCGAAGATCAACGAGATCCAGTGGATGGTCGTAGAGAGCAAACTCCGCCGGGTGTGGGGACGGTATCAAGGACGGGGTTTGGTTATCCTGCCCTAAGGAGCAAAAAAAGAGAGGCCGGGGACTACGTTGGCAGTACCCAGACCTCTCGCGGGGACTACGTTGGCAGTACCCGCTACATGAACAATTGTACTGAAATCAGTGCCATTGTCAACCTTCCTGAACGCCTCCGAACCTCATCAGACGGCGCGTCGCTCAGTCCGGCCGCGCCCCCGCGGGCGTGGGCGGCTTGTCGGCGCGCTCATGGCGGTGGCGCTCGCCCGTGTAGCTGATCGCGATCCGGATCGCCGGCCGCTCCCCGTGGACCTCGATCAGGTGGAACGTGTTGGCCGGCGCGATGATCCACTCCCCGGCCCCGACCCGGATCGGTGCCGGCTCCCCCTCCAGCGTCCACGACAGCTCGCCCTCGTAGATCGACCAGCACTCGTCCACCAGGTGGTAATGCCAGTCGTTTTGATGGCCGGGCGCCTGGCAGATGACCGTGACGATGTAGCGGTCGTTCAGCACCAGCCGCTCATGCCACGGCGGCGGACCATGCGTCGCCTTCAGCTCCTCGATGCCCACCTTCAAACGCTCGGCGCTCAAAACAGGCGCTGCGCCGTCGGTCATGCTTGCCTCCTCGTCCGATTCGTATCGTCTCCCCCCAGGATTGGGGGGCCGGGGGCCGAATCCTACAGCCCCGAGATCAACTCCTCGATCTTCGCTGCCGCGTCGTCGGTGGCGTCTTCGATCGACATCGTCTCGGTCAGCACGTTTTGCAGCATGTCCGGCACGACGATGTTCATCATCTCCGCCGCTTCCGGCACCACCGGGTACGAAATGCCGTAGGGGAGCATCGACGTGGTCACGTCAAGGAACTTGATCTGCTCCAGGCGCTCCTTCATCCATTGCGTCTGGAACCCGCGCAGGTTGCCGGGGTTAGAACCCGCCCAGAAGAGCTTGGTCGACCATTCGGCACTCGTGACGAACGCCATCAGCGCCTTGGCCGCGCCGGGGTCGTTGTCGCCGTCGACAAACTCGTCGCGGAACTTGTGGATGCTCCAGCCGCCGAAGACGACCGCTCGCCGCGTCGGCCCCTCGGGGATCAGCCCGTAGCGGATGTTCTCGACCACCTGATCGGCAATCGCCTTGTCGTCGCCGGTCGCCGCCGCCGCCATGTCGAGCAATTTGGCGTACTCGCTCGGGTGGCTAATCACCATCCCCAGGTTGCCGGCGATAAAGGGGTCGGCATTCTCGGTCTGGGTGTTGGTCAGGGCGGAAGCCGGCACCGATTTGTCGCGGACGTACATGTCGAGGTGCGTCTGCAACGCGGCGCGCGTGCCGTCGTTGTTGATGAGCACGTTCTGGTAGGTCGGCTCCGGCTCCGCCTCATCCAGCGCACCGCCGCCGTAGGCCCAGATGGCGGGCATGGCGCGGTACGGCGTGTTGCCGGCATTCACTCGCGCCACCATCCCGTAGCCGTTTTTGCCGGTGTTCTGCTTGATCTGGTTCGAGTATTGGACGAGATCGTCCCAGGTCGCCGGCGGCGCATCGGGCGGCAAACCCGCTTCTTCGAAGATGCCAGCGTTCCAGATCAATGCCATCGTCTCGTTGTTGGTCGGGATGCCGTAGGTCTGCCCCTCCCAGGTGACCGATTGCAGCGCGCCCTTCCAAAAGAGATCCGGGGTATAGCCGAACTCCGCCAGGTCGATCGGCTCCAGGTAGCCGCGGGCGGTGAATTCGGGCACCCACAGGATCGTCATCCGGGCCACGCTCGGCGCGGCGTTGCCGAGTGACGCCGTGCGCAGCTTGTCGATCATCCCGTTGTAGTCGAGGTTGAGAATGTCGACCTCGATATTCGGGTAGGTCTCCGCGAACGCCGCCCAGAAGGCGTCGTACATCTCCTTTTCGATCGCGGGCGACGCCTCGTTCGGTCCCACATTCCAGAAGGTGACCTTCCCCGCATGATCGAGCGGGACGATCTGGCTTACCTCCGCCGCGGTGTCGACCTCGATGGTGCCGGCGATCTCGCGAATGTACTCCGGCGTCCACTCGTCCGGCTGGATGGTGCGGTTGGTGTTGTCAGTCTCCTGGACCAGATTGGCAAGCGCCCCCGGCGAATTGAGGGCGGTCGCGGCAAACCCCGCCGCCGCCCCATACCCCAGCAATGCACGCCGATTCAGCAATCGGTCGGTCAGTCTGTTCTTCGCGGACGACATCGTTCCTCCTCCAGCATCGCCAGGCGCGTCCACCAGGGAGCGCCCTAACGCCTAACGCCTCGTCTACACGTCGGCCACCGCTCCGTCGGCGTCGAAAACGCCGGGATAGTCGCGTGCCTCATACGGATGCGCCGCAATCACCTCCGCGTCGAGCTCGATGCCCAGACCGGGCGCTGTTGGGACCTCGATGTATCCTCCCTCGACCCGCGGTCCCGTGCGCTGCACGCGCGAGCGATGCGGCTCGTTCTGCGCGTACTCGAGAATGAGAAAGTTCGGGATCGCCGCCGCCAGATGAACGGAGGCGGCGGTGGCGACCGGCCCGTTCGGGTTGTGCGGCGCCACCTTGACGTAATACGCCTCGGCCATGCCGGCGATGAGCCGGGTTTCGAGGATGCCGCCGTCGTGGCAGATGTCCGGCTGCACCACCTCCACGATCTGTCGCTCGAAGAGCTCGCGGAATCCCCACTTGGTGAAGAGGCGCTCGCCGGTCGCGAGCCGGACGTTGACGTTCGCTTGCTTGACGCGCTCCAACGCCAGGATGTTGTCTGGCGGTGTCAGCTCTTCCAAAAAGAGGAGGTTGTAGGGGGCTAGCGCGTGGGACAATTCGATCGCCGCGCCGGGGGCGGAGCGGCCGTGGTTGTCGACCATCAGGTCGACGTCGGGACCGACGGCGGCGCGCACCGTCTCGATCAGCTTGGCCGCCCAGCGGACTGCCGCCCGATCGTCCGCTTCCCCCGCCGGCCACGAGCCGAACTTCAGCGCGTTGAACCCCTCGTCGACCAGGGCGAGCGCCCGCTCGGCGGCCTCCTCCGGCGTCGCGCCCCGGCAGTGGGTGTAGACGCGGATGCGGTCGCGCGCCCGCCCGCCGAGCAACTCGTAGACCGGGACCCCAAGCGCCTTGCCCTTGATGTCCCAGAGGGCCTGTTCCAGCCCGGAAAGCGCGGTGTTGAGTACGACGCCGCCGCGCCAGAAGCCGTGGCGATACATCGCCTGCCAGTGGTGGGAAATCCTGAGAGGGTCCTGGCCGACCAGGTAGCGGGCGTGATCCTGGATTGCCGCCGCGACCGTGAGCTCACGGCCTTCCAGCGACGCTTCCCCGATGCCGGCGATGCCTTCGTCTGTCTCGATCGTGACGAAGAGCCAATTCTGGCGGTCGACCCGCATCAACGACGTCTTGATGGCCGAAATGCGCATGCCACTCCCATTAGCGTCTCGCGCGTGCCTACGCGCGGACCATCACATGGTGAGCGGCTTCGCTCGAACCGGCGGTCGGCCACGACCGGCGGTGTCTCGACGTCGAGACGGCGCGAGGCTTAGGCGAACCGTTCCCCCTCTCTCGCACACGGGAGAGGGGGTCAGGGGGTGAGGGCTGCTCAAGGCTGATAGCTGATAGCTGACAGCTACGACTACAACCCCGTCAACAGCTCCTCGATCTTGGCCGCCGCGTCGTCCGCGGCTTCGTCGACGGTCATCGTCTCGGTCAGC
>JBOGUE010000043.1:0-4902 GCA_050695955.1 Thermomicrobiales bacterium
AGCCCCGACCACGCGGCGTTACGCGTCGAGGCCCAGGAGGCGCGCGATGTTGCGCCCGAAGATCGCCGCCTGTCCCTCCGCGTCGATCTCGCCGTCGAGCAGCGCTCGGTACTTCGCCAGCTCGACGTGCATCAGCTCGAAGGGTGTGTCGCTGCCGAAGCAGACGCGCTCCGCGCCGAGGGCCTTGATCGCCCGCAGGATCGGGATGGGCCGCACCGCGCTGCCGATGATCGTGATGTTTGGGTGTTTTTGGGCGACCTCGATCGCCGCCCGCGAGAGGTCGTGAAAAGCCGCCCCGCCCATGTGGATCATCAGGATCGGTATCTCGGGGAACAGTTCCGCGATGTGCCCGGCCCGCGCCGGGTGCGTGTTCTCGTAGGCGTCTGCGCCGATGTGCAGCGCCAAAATGACGCCCAACTTCGCGATCTCCTCGACCACTGGCAGCGAGATGGTCGCGTCGTCGATCACAAACCAGTTCTGCGCCCCGTTCAGCTTGACGCCGAAGAAGCTGTACTCCTCGACGCAGCGCCGCGCCGTCTCCTTCGCCCGCTCCACCCCCAGGTTCGGATCGGCCCACCCGAATCCCAGGATGCGGTCTGGATGCGCTCGCATCGCTTCATGTACGTAGGCATTCCCCTGGTCGACCTGCCCCCGCTCGTACGGCGGCTGCAACCAGGTCAGTGCCCGCTCCACCTCGCTCCGGTCCATCCGCCGCAGCAACTGGTCAATCGTGACGCTGTTCCCGCCCTGCGGCGTCGGCGAGATATGGCAGTCGGCGTCGATGAGCATGTGACCTCCAATGGCGCTCGTGCCCGACGAGACCTTAGACGAAGTAGATCACGCCTTCCTCTCGGAGTTCCTTCGGATCCGGCAAGCCCGATGCGCCGATCATTTCGTCTGGCCGGAGATACTGATGGACTAGTGCAACCCTCTCGTTACCGTCATAATAGGCGACGATCTGGCTGCGTGTGCCGGGCGGCTCGGACGCGAGTCGGCATGGTCGATCCTTCATGACCGTTTGTCTAAGCTCGCCGCGTTGAGCACGCTGCCAATAGTTGCCAGTGTTGAACCGTCGCTGAATCTCAGCTTGGGTGACGCGCTGGCGCGGAGGGAAATCCCCCAATGCGTTCCTCCCTTGAGCGCGCAATTCGTGAGCGTTTGGCCGAGTATCTCGATGGCGAGCGTCAATTGGACGACTTCAAGGACTGGCTTGTAGGCGCCACCTGGAACGTTGAGCAGAGCAAGGAACCGGCAGCAGTTGACCTGACCTATGAGATTAAGCTGCTGCTCGCCGAGCATTCGGGCGGGTATCTTACTGAAAACGAACTGCGAACGGAGTTCGCTCTTGTTGCCAAGCTCAACCAGGCGCTGGCGCGGACCGGCACGAGGTAAGCCCATGTCAGCAATCTATGAGCTGTGGGACCGAGAGACAGCTAATCAAATCGGTTCATATGAATCACGAGCCGAGGCCATGGCCATCGTCCGCGACGCCGTACGCGTAAATGGCGCCGATGCGCTTGCCACCGTTGCGCTCGGCCGTGAGACGGAAGATGGCGACACGGTCGTGATCGCCGCCGGTCGTGACCTGGCGGACCTTGCCCTGCAAGAGGAGCCACTCTCCACCTCGACCGCGATCGCGCGCTGATCCACCCCACCGGCCTTCGTGAAGCTCTCTGCCCCCAGCGACGAAAGCGACGGTCTCCACTGCCCACTTCGTTCAACCGAACGGCGTGCTACCCTGCCGCCGCGCGAAGACTGTCCCAGACAAGGGGCGAGGAAGACGAACGTGTTGCGCATTGTTCGCCGGTGGATTCTGGGAGTAACCCATCCTGCGCCGGGAGAACCGACACAGACCGCATCGCTGCGAGCAGGGCCAGTGCCTGATGCGTCAGCAGAAGCGCTCTATTACAACGTCGCGATGATGCGTCTGAACGGTCAGCAAGCGCAAGTCGACACAATTGATGCGAGAGCGTCGTCCATCTTCGCAATTGGGAGCACCATCCTGCCGATCACGGCCAGCTTTGCGAGCAGTGATCGGAATGTGCTGGCAGATGAACGCACAGCACAGATCGCGCTCGTTATCGGCGCGTTGTTCTACGTTGCGCTCGCTAGCGCGTTCCTCTGGTCGTACCGCCTGGCCAGATGGGATATTCGACCCGAATTGGAACAATGGCAAGGAGTCACGATCGGGAAACGAGAGGAGGAGATGCACCGGTGGTTGGGTGACGCGTGCGTCGAGGCATATCAGGCCAATCGACCCCAACTCAACCGGAAAAACAAGCTCGTGGCGGCTGCCCCGTGGTGTCTCGTGCTCGAAGCGCTCGCCCTGTCAGTCGCCGTCGTGATCCCACTGTTCTAGCGCTCGCTCTTTGCTTCAGTCCGCTGCTTGGGAGGCTTCGGGTACGGTGGTGGTAGCAGCGTTGGTGACTTGATGACGTAGTCGGGCTTGCTGGGCGGCAATGGTTTCCGCCGTGGTTGTTCTAAATGATGTACTGTCGTCGTTGTTGCCATGGTCCGAGTCTCCTTATGTGTTCGTATTGTACCGCCTCAGTCGATACCCATGTCACGGGCAGCGCGAGGGTGGAACTGTGGCCGCGCCCGCGTCCACTGCTCGCATGATACGCTAGCGCGCCGTATCGATCGGATGAACCCAATTGACGAAGCAAAGGGAGGTTCCGCGTGTCCCGGCAAACTGTCGATCTGTCGCTTGAGCAAGTCATTCCCGATCCGTGGCAGCCGTACACGCCGACCGGCCGCGGCGAGCCGGTGCGGATCCGGGATATCCGGGTGATTTGCACCGCGCCGGATGGGATCCGGCTGGTGATCGTCAAGATCGAGACGACGGAGCCGGAGCTGTACGGCGTCGGCTGCGCGACGTTCACCCAGCGGCCGCTCGCCGTCGTCACCGCGGTCGATGAGTACTTGCGCCCCTTCCTGATCGGCCGCGACGTCAACGACATCGAGGATATCTACCAGGCGGCCTACGTCAGTTCCTACTGGCGCAGCGGCCCGGTGCTGAACAACGCCCTCTCCGGCGTCGACATGGCGCTTTGGGATATCAAGGGCAGATTGGCCGGGATGCCGGTCTACCAGCTCCTCGGGGGCAAGTGTCGGAAGGCCGCCGACGTCTACGTCCACGCCTCCGGAGCCGACTTCCAGGAGGTCGAGGACAACGCCCGCCGCTACCTCGACCAGGGCTTCCGCTACATCCGCTGCCAGGTCGCAGTCCCCGGCTACGCCACCTACGGCGCCCAAATCACCCCCAAGGGCGCGGCGCCGAAGCGGCGGACCCACCTCGACCCGAACCAGGCGCCCTGGAGCCCGGCTGCCTATAGCCGGATCGTCCCCAGGCTCTTCGAGCACATCCGCACCGCGCTCGGCGACGAGGTCGAGCTGCTCCACGACATCCACGAGCGCATCCCGCCGATCATGGCGATCAACCTGGCGAAGGAGTTAGAGAAGTTCAACCTTTTCTTTCTGGAAGACCCGTTTGCCCCGGAGGACAACGGCTACTTCTCGCTGTTACGGCAGCAGACCGCGATCCCGATCGCGATGGGCGAGCTGTATGTGAACCAGCACGAGTACGTGCCGCTGATCGCCAACCGGCTCTTCGACTTCATCCGCGTCCACATCTCCGACATCGGCGGGTTGACCCAGGCGCGGAAGCTGGCGGCGCTCTGCGAATACTTCGGCGTCCGCACCGCCTGGCACGGCCCCGGCGACGCCTCCCCGGTCGCCCACGCGGCGAACCTGGCGCTCGACCTCGCCTGCCCCAACTTCGGCATCCAGGAGAGCCATCTCTTCCCCGAGCGCACCAAGGCGGTCTTCCCCGGCTGCCCCGCGTTCCGCGACGGCGCCCTCTGGTCCAACGAGCAACCCGGCCTCGGCATCGACATCAACGAGGCGGAAGCCGCCAAGTATCCCTTCCCCGCCCATCCCATCAACGGCGCCTGGCCCCCCATCCGCCAGCCGGACGGAACGGTGATCCGACCATAGGGGTCGACCGTCGGCGGGGAAAGCACGCGCCCCAATACGCTTGTCGAGGGATCGACATGCTAGGAAGTCGGCGTCGCCATCTCAGTGGAGGTCGGCGTCGCCTTGTGGGGCGCGTCCTCCGGCTCTACGAACGGGATCGTGACGCGCCAGCTGCCGTCGGCCCACTCCGCTACCAATTCGTAGCAGCCGGTTGCGGGAAAAAAGAGGTATGAAGGCCACTCCCGAAATGCGCCGTGCTGCACCGGGATGCCCGGGTGTTGCGGATCGAGCACGAGCTCGGTAGTCGGTTCGTCCTGTCCTGGCTGGAACCACAACGGCGTGCCGTCTCCCACTCGCGACCCGCGCAGGGTGACGGGATCACTCGAGCCGCCGTCGTGGACCCACAGCGCTTTCTTGAACCAGCCGTGCGGCCTGGGGCCCGCAAAGTCGGGACCGACATAGCGAATGTCTTCCCCCGGATACCGCTCTCGAAGCGCCTCCGGCGGGTTGCCCCAGCCCACCAACCACACGGGCGCCGTGCCGAGCCCCCACTCGGAGAAGTAACCCGCGGCACCAGGAATCTCAGTGCCTGTCGAGAAGGGACATGTTGCCAGTAGGGCTTGGAGATCGGCCGGCGTTGCCTCCGCTGATGGACTGGCCGGGAGTGGCGTACCTTGGTCTGCCCGGACCGCGCTCGCAATCGACGCTCCGAGTCCGAGGAGCAGCACCAACGCTCCCAGTGTCAGGGAGCGAACTAGATTTCTGCGCATGTCTAATACCCTTTCCCCGTGCGCTGGGAGCGCACGGATCAGCGGTCTACGTGCGGCCAGCGTTCACCACCCTTTCCCCGTGCGCTGGGAGCGCACGCGTGGAGATCGGCGTCTGCTTACATGCCCGCGTCACGAAGTCGCAAGCGCCCACATACCC
>JBOGUE010000044.1:0-4327 GCA_050695955.1 Thermomicrobiales bacterium
GCCACGCATCGTCCAGAAGCGTCGGAGGGCGGCGGCAAGGCGCAGGGCAATCTCCGCCGCGTGTCGATCCAGCGCCCAGGCGAGGGCGGCGCGCGCGTTGTCGTGCTCGGCGTCCAGCACCGCGAGCCAATGCACCTGGTCGGGACCGAAGAGCGCCGGGTCGGCGCGCTCGGCGAGGGCGAGAAGGTAGCCGGCGTGTGCCTCCCGGGTGACCGCCTCCTCGCCCTGGGCACGCAGTTCCTCCAGGCCAAACTCGCGGATCGTTTCGAGCATCAGGACGCGAGGGTTGTCATTCGCGCCAGTCGCCAGCCGAACGAGACTCTTGTCGGCGAGCGCGGTGACGACGTCGAGGACGGAGGGGGTGATGGGGAATGGGTGTTGGGTGATAGGTGCTTGACCGCGTCGAGCGTGCAGCCGCCGCTGAAGACGGCGAGGCGGCGGAAGAGCGCCTGCTCCTCGGGAGACAAGAGGTCGTAGCTCCAGGCGATGGCGGCGCGCATCGTCTGGTGGCGAGGGGAAGCGTCGCGTGGTCCGCCGGTGAGCAGCGCCAGCCGATTGGTGAGCCGTGCCAGCAGCGCTTCGGGGGAGAGCGCCTTGCCGCGCGCCGCCGCCAGCTCGATGGCGAGCGGCAGGCCGTCGAGGCGGCGGCAGATCTCGGTCACCGCCGGCGCGTTCTCCGGAGTCAAGGCGAAATCCGGCTTAACGTTGCGGGTCCGTTGCACGAAGAGGGCGATGGCTTCGTTCCTTGCCAGGTCGACGAGGGGCGGCAACGTGCCGGCGCCGTCGGGCCGAGCGGGAAGGGGAAGCGGTTGGACCGGGAACTCCTGCTCTCCGCCGATGCGCAGCGCCATCCGGCTTGTGACGAGCGCGGTGAGGCCGGGGCAGGCCAGGAGCAGGTCGGCAAGGATTGGCGCCGCGTCGACCACCTGCTCGAAGTTGTCGAGGATCAGCAGATGCTGCTGGGCGTGCAGGGTTTCGCGCAGATGATCGATCAGCGGCCGAGCGCCGCGGTCGGGCACGTCGAGTGCCTGGGCGATGGCCGGCGCGACGAGCGTCGGGTCGCGGATCGAGGCGAGCGGCACGAAACGGACGCCATCGCGGAACGCGTCGCTGGCGTCCGCCGCGATGCGGTGCGCGAGGCGCGTCTTACCGACGCCGCCTGGTCCGATGAGGGTCAAAAGTCGGACGTCCGGGCTGACGAGGTGCGCAATGGCATCCCGGACCTCGCGCCGTCGACCGACGAGCGGCGTGAGCGGCACTGGCAGGGACGCCGTATGGTATGGCAGGCGCGCGACGGACATAGAAAGCATGACCTCACGGATCGCGTCGGTGCGGGAGATTGGTCCGAGTCTACCCCAGCCAGGACGCGGTCGATCGCCAACATCGGGCCTGGCGCGGGCGCGCCTCGGCGGGCGCGGTAGCGGCGGTGGCTCGATGTGGTCAAATAGGGCCGTTGACGTCCAGGTCGAAGAACGCTCCGACGGCGGGGTCGTACGTGAGCCGGAAGAAGCAGGCGCCGCCGCCGGCGGCGAAGACCGTCCGACACTGCCAATGCGGCTCGATGTTCGGGGAGACGGCGTCGCAGAAGAAGCTGACGCGGATCAGACGCCGCCCGTCCTCGACGAACCCACCGTACTGACGGCGATAGGCGCCAAGGTCGACGCCAGAGGCAAGCGACGGCGGCAACGCGGCAAAGGCCGGCTCAAGGGCCGCTTCCAGGTCCGCGATGTTCGCGGCCGTTGGCGTCCAATAGGCCTCGTACTGTTCGCCGTTCACGATCCAGAAGAAACCTGGCGCGTCTGTTTCGGGAACGATCACGCCTCGGTAATCCTGACCCGATACGGGTTGCCAGCCAGATCCTGGGGTAGGCCCGGTTGGGGATTCGGCAACCGGGCGCGCGACGAGCCAAGCGAACGCGACGGCCACGGCCAGCGCGTGCATCATCGTCCCTCCTTTCGAGCGATCGTCGGGTCAAGCCCTCGGATTCGTTGCTCGGTTGCTGGAAGGACGACGCGCGCAGGCGTTTAGTTCCGAGATTACTTCTTCAGGAACAGCTCGATCACCGGCACGGCCACGGCTGGTTGCTGGATCGGCAGTTCGAGGGTCAGGGCGCCGGCGGTGCCGGACATGGTGGTGTTTTGCGCATGCGCGTGCGGGTCGTTGACGATCCGTTTGACTTCCGAGGCATCGTGGAGGAACTGGGCGTACGTGACGCGGTCGGCCATGCCGTCGAGGTGGACGTGGCGGAAGGGCCAGGAGAAGAGGTGCAGGTAGAGCCGGTCGCCGTGCTGGGTGAAGCGGCAGTCGGCCGGCGGAACGAGGTCGCTGGCCGTTGCGCCGTAGATGGCGCGGCCGTGGAGGCGGGTCCACTCGCCGATGGCGGCCAGGGAGGCGCGGGCGCGCGGGTCGAACTCGCCGCGGGCGGTCGGGCCGACGTTGAGGAGGAGATTGCCGCCCTTGGCGACGGTGTCGATGAGCAACTTGATCAGCAATTCGGGCGACTTCCAGTCGAGGTTGTCGCGGTCGTAGCCCCAGGAGCCGTTGAGGGTCTGGCAGGCTTCCCAGACGACGCGCTGCCCGTTGCGCTCCATCCACGCCTTCGGTTGGTACTGCTCCGGGGTGACGAAGTCGGCCGACTCGGGGTAGTCGAGGCGGTCGTTGAGGATGATGCCTGGTTGCAGCTCGCGCACCATGCTTACCAGCTCTTCGGAGTGCCAGTCGGCGCGGCCCTTGCCGCCCCAGACCCAGTTCGGGTAGGAGAAGTCGAACCACATCACGTCAATCTTGCCGTAGTTGGTGAGGAGCTCGCGGGTTTGGCCGTGGAGATAGTCGCGGTACTTGGCGATGTCGCGGTGCTGGTTGGCGTCGATGTAAGGCTGGTCGTCGCGGCGGGAATGGAGGCCGTCGACGGGGAACTCTGGGTGATGCCAGTCGATGACGGAGTGGTAGAAGCCGACCTTGAGTCCTTCGTCGCGGAACGCCTCGACCCAGGGGCGGATCAGATCGCGGCCGCCGGGCGTGTTGGTCGCCTTGTAGTCAGTGAGGGCGGAGTCCCAGAGGCAGAAGCCGTCGTGGTGCTTACTGGTGATGACGGCGTACTTCATGCCGGCCGCTTTGGCGTCGCGTGCCCACTGGCGGGGGTCGTAGAGGTCGGGGTCGAAGTGGTCGAAGTAGGGCTGATAGTCCTCGTCGGTGATGCGCTCGCGCTGCTTGACCCACTCGTGGCGGGCGGCGGCGGCGTAGATGCCCCAGTGGATGAAGAGGCCGAAGCGGTCGTGGGTAAACCAGCTCGTGTCGCCGGCGGTGGGCGCGGTGGCTGGCGCGGTCGTCGCGGTCATCTCGGTTGCTCCCCTTCCAAAGCGGCTCGTGCCGCCGAAACGATCCCATCCTTACGCCACCCGCGGCGCGGACGGTGATCGAGCACGGTGGAGCGGGATTGTACACAGTATCCAGCAATTGTCGCGGGGCGGCGGCGAGCGCGCGATATGCAATCGCCTCTTCAGCCAGCTCACGCAGGTTTGGCGGTCAAATCCTTGTCTTCCATTTCCCAGGCATGATCGAGCGTGTGAAACGCGGTATGTCGAATCAGAAACCGGAGCGGCCAGGTCCGGGCCAGTTTGCCCTGGGCATGGAACGCCCGAATGGCGGTGCAATAGGCGTCGCGATGCGCGTTCAGTCCCGCGTCGGTCAGCATCGCGCTTTCAGGCGTGAGCACCCCGATCTTCTTTGCCCAGTCCCGCTCCGTGCCGAGCGTATGGCGGACGATGTGGTCCCGATCACGCCCGCCCCCGCGCGGACCCTTCCGCATCTCAGCCGACACGCGCGCACGCACATCGTCGAAAAACGCCCAGCCCGCCCGCATCAGCGTCAGGTCACGGTCCAAGTCGCCGCGCGCTACGGCTTGCCGGTCGATGGCCGAAAACGCGAACGAGATGCCCCAGAAGTCGGTTGAGCCCGTGCCCGGATAGTGCTCGAACACGTCGGCGGAGGTGAGGGCCGCAAACGCCGCATCCATGCCGGCCAGCTTCGCCACTGGTGCATAGCGTGGCAGGTAGGAAAGGAGCCGCTCAATCGCGGCCTCCTCGGTCTTCGCCCCGCGCGCGAGGCCGGGCCAATCCGGCGCCACCGCCACCACCTTCTTGCCTCTCGGTCCGATTTCGAGCATCACCCGCATCTCGCCAGCCATCGCTCCTCCCAGCCCAGACGTTCCTGCACCCGCTGGTCTCACCTTGCCGTGATCCCATTGTGACGCGTAAACCGGACAGGTTGCGTCCGCGTTCCTGACCAGACAGAAACAGGGCGGGCGATGCGCCCTCCGTGTTTGAAT
>JBOGUE010000045.1:0-8371 GCA_050695955.1 Thermomicrobiales bacterium
CAATCCCCTCGTCCCCGATAGCTCCTCGAAGTGGCCGACCGAGTCCGGCATCTACGAGCCGCTGATCGTCTACAACACGATGACCGGCGAGATCGTTCCCTGGCTCGCGACCGCCTACGAATTCAGCCCGGACAACACGCAACTCACGTTCACCATCCGCGAGGGCGTCACTTGGTCCGACGGCACGCCCTTCACCGCCCAGGACGTCAAGTTCACGTTCGACTTCTTGATGGAACACGAAGATCTCGCCGGCCTTGGCGGCCTGCGCGCGTCGCTGGGAACGACGGAGGCGCCGGGTGTCGTCTCCACCGTCGAAGCACCAGACGACAAGACGGTCGTTTTCACGTTCAGCGAGGTCTACACCCCAGCGCTTTATGACCTCGGCCACCAGGCCATCGTGCCGCAACACCTCTGGAGCGAGGTCACCGACCCGGCGACCTATACCAACGAAACGCCGGTCGGCACCGGCCCCTTCACCGAGATCGGGACCTTCGAGGCCCAGTACTACGAGATCCTCAAGAACCCGAACTACTGGCAGGAAGGGAAGCCGCTGATCGACGGCATGCGCTTCCCCACATTCCCCACCAATGACCAGGCGAACCTGGGCATGGTGAGCGGCGAGATCGACTGGGCCAGCCACTTCGTGCCCGACATCGAGCAGACCTACATCGCCGAGGACCCCGAACACTTCAACTACTGGTTCCCGCCGACCGGAGCCACCGTCCACCTCTATACCAACACCGGCCGCGCCCCGTTCGACAATCCGGACGTGCGCAAGGCGATCAGCATGGTGCTCGATCGCGACCAGATCGTCAACGTCGCCATGTACGACTACACCCACCCGGCCGACATCACCGGCATGAGCGACGCCTTCCCGCAGTACAAGACGGATGAGCTCCTCGCCTCCGGCACGTGGGTGTCGCGCAACGTCGAAGAGGCCAACGCCTTGCTCGACGCGGCCGGCCTGACCCTCGACGGCGATGTGCGCGTGCTCCCCGACGAGTCGCGGATGGAGTACGAGATCCTGGTCGTTTCCGGCTGGTCTGACTGGGTCTCCTCTTGCCAGATCATGGCCCAGAACCTGGAAGAGATCGGCATCAAGGCGACGGTCAAGACCTACGACTTCTCCGCCTGGATCGACCTGGTGCAGCGGGGCGACTTCGACCTTTCGATCGGTTGGGCCGAGGGAGGCGCCACGCCATTCAACTTCTATCGCGGCCTGATGTCGAGCTCGACGCTGCAACCGGAAGGGACGGCGTCACCGCAAAACTGGCACCGCTACGCCAACGAAGAAGCGGACGCGCTCCTCGATCAATTCGCGGCCACTTCGAACCCCGACGAACAGATCGGGATCGTGCAACAACTCGCGGCGCTCTACATCGAGAACGCGCCGGCGATCCCGCTCTTCCCCGGCCCGCAGTGGGGCGAGTATAGCTCGCGCAACTTCGTCGGCTTCCCGGATGAGGAGAACCCGTACGCTCTCCTCTCTTGCTATGCCTTCCCCGACGCCTTGATCGTGCTCAACACGATCGAGCCGGCGCCAACGGCCTAGCGAACGCGGTGCTGGGTGCTTTCGCGACCCGGTCGTCGTAGGGGAGGGACCTGCGCCGAACTCCGCTCCCCATCGACCGAAGGTCGATAGGTCGATACGCCGCGTAAGCGGCCCGTTCGCCCTCACAGATACGGCCGCGTTCACGAGGGCAAGACGGCCGCTAAACCGGCGTGTCGGGTGCGCCCGAAGGGGAGCGGAGTTGCGGCGCAGGTCCCTCCCCTACGAAAATGCGTCGCCACGGGTTATGCTCTCAGCACTTAAGCACGCAGCACCCAGCAGTCGTGATCGAAGGGAGCCCGTATGTCCTTCCTCGCGCAGCGGATCGGGTTTTATCTGCTGGCAGCCTGGGCGTCGTTGACGCTGAACTTTTTCCTGCCGCGGATGATGCCCGGGGATCCCGCCTCGGCGATGTTTGCCCGCTTCCAAGGGCAAGCCCAGCCTGAGCAAATTGCGGCCATGCGCAAGGCGTATGGTTTGTCGGATGCGCCTCTCTACGAACAGTACTTCACCTATCTGACACACATCTTTCGGGGAGATTTCGGTCTCTCGATCTCCTGGTTTCCCGCGCCGGTGACCGAGGTCATCATGACCGGCCTCACCTGGACCCTCGTGCTCGGCCTGACGGCAACCATCCTCAGCTTTCTCTTGGGCAGCATTCTCGGCATCATGGGGGCATGGAAGCGCGGCGGCATGACCGACTCTGTTCTGCCCCCGCTGCTCCTCTTCATCGGCTCATTCCCCTATTTCTGGTTGGCGTCGCTGGCGCTCTTTTTCCTCGCCTTCCGCTGGGATCTCTTCCCGCTCCGCCACGCCTACGAAGACGGCATGTCGCCCGCGTTCACCCTCGAATTTCTCCAAAGCGCCGCCTACCATCTGCTCCTGCCCGGCCTCACCGTCCTCGTCGTCTCGATCGGCGGCTGGCTGCTCGGAATGCGGAACACGATGATCGCGGTCCTGGCCGAGGACTACATCACCATGGCCGAGGCAAAGGGGCTCTCCCAACGGCGAATCATGTTCGCCTACGCCGCGCGCAACGCGCTCCTGCCGAATGTCACCGCGTTCGGCATGGCCCTCGGCTTCGTCATCAGCGGCGCCCTCCTGACCGAGATCGTCTTCGCCTATCCCGGCCTCGGCTATCAACTCCTGACGGCGGTGCGCAACCTCGACTACCCGTTGATGCAGGGCATCTTCCTGATGATCACCTTCGCCGTGCTCGCCGCGAATCTCATCATCGACTTGCTCTACGTCCGGCTCGACCCACGCGTACGCGGCCACTAAGACCGCGCGCCGCGCAAGGGAGGAACGCGATGCACGTTGGGGCTAGCGACCAAGCCGTACCGGTCGAGGCGACGCCCGCCGGGCAAACCATCCCGATGCCGACACAACGGCAGCGATCCGGACCTCCACGGGTGCTGACCCTCGTCATCCGCAACCCGAAAGCGACAGTCGGCGCTGCCATCCTCCTCGCCTTCGCCGCCGTCGCGCTCCTGGCGCCGGTGATCGCGCCGGGCGACCCGACCGACTTCATCGCTCGGCCGCATCTGGCGCCATCGTGGGAACACCCGCTCGGCACGACCGGTCGCGGCCAGGATGTGCTCGACCAAACGATCTGGGGCACCAGGATCTCGCTCGGCGTCGGCGTCGCCGTCGGAGTCCTGACCACGATCGTCGGCATCGTCGTCGGCATGGCCGCCGGCTACTTCGGCGGCAAGATCGACGATGCGCTGATGCTCGTCACCAACGTCTTCCTTATCATCCCCGGCCTGCCCTTGCTGGTCACGCTCGCCGCCTTCCTCAGCAGCGACAGCGTCGTCTACCTGGCGCTCGTCCTGGCGGTCACCGGATGGGCGTGGCCTGCCAGAATCCTGCGCTCGCAGACCCTGTCTTTGCGGGAGAAGGACTTCGTCTCGGCCGCACAGGTCAGCGGTGAGAGAAGCGCCCGAATTATTCTCCAGGAAATCCTCCCGAACATGATGTCGATCGTCGCCGCCAGCTTCCTCGGCTCGACGATTTACGCCATCGGCGCCGAAGCAGGACTGGAGTTCCTCGGTCTCGGCAACCCGAGCGTCGTCAGTTGGGGCACCATCCTCTACTGGGCCGGCAACGATGCCGCCCTCCTGACCGGCTCCTGGTGGACCATCGTCCCCGCCGGCACCTGCATCGCCCTCGTCGCCTTCGGCTTCGCCATGCTCAACTACGCCATCGACGAGATCACCAACCCACGCCTGCGCGCCCTCCGCGAATCCTCGAAGGTCCTCAAGCGCAAATCCCTGCGCGCCGGCCAAGTCCGCGCCACTCCCGTCGTCCGCGGAGCCGGGTCGTGATGGACGCCAAGATCGTTCGGCCGACCCCGCGGATAAATCCCCAGACCCACGTGCATACGTTGTCTTATGGCGTTCTCCGAAATGATTGGCAGGAGTGGTCCGAAGTCAGTCGGATTCATCCGACTTCCGGGAATGAGCCCGGGAATGAATTCCCGGGGCGGGGTCCGATCAACACAACGGTCCGATCATGTCGGGAGGTCATCCTCGGGCGACTCCAGGGAGATGCTCGATGCTAGCGCGAAGGGTAAACGAGACCTCCCCAGTTCAAGCCCCCATCACCGCGCTCAACACCGCCCCCATCCTCGACGTCCGCAACCTCCGCGTCGAGTACCTGACCGAACGCGGACCGGTACGCGCTGTCGACGGCGTCTCCTTCGCCATCCGGCCGGGGGAAGTCTTCGGGCTGGCCGGCGAATCAGGCAGCGGCAAGTCGACCGTCGCCCACGCCATCATGCGGGTGCTCCACCCGCCCGCCGTCATCACCGACGGCGAAGTCTCGTTTCGCGGGCAAGATGTCCTGGCCATGGACGGCGCCGAGCTGGAAAAATTCCGCTGGAGCGAGGTCTCGATGGTTTTCCAAAGCGCGATGAACGCGCTCAATCCGGTGATGACGATCGGCGATCAGATCGTCGACGTCATCCAGGCGCACGAGGAGGTCTCCAACCGTCAGGCGCGGGAACGCGCCGCCGAGCTGCTCGCCGTCGTCGGTATCGACAGTCGCCGCATCGACGCCTTTGCCCACCAGCTCTCCGGCGGCATGCGGCAGCGAGCCGTGATCGCGATCGCCCTCGCCCTCCAGCCGCCAATGATGATCATGGACGAGCCGACGACCGCGCTCGACGTCGTTGTGCAGCAGGAGATCATCCAGCAGATCGCGGAGTTGAAGGAGCGGCTCGGCTTTTCCATTCTCTTTATCACGCACGACCTCTCGCTCCTGGTCGAGCTATCGACTCGGATCGCGATCATGTACGCCGGCGAAATCGTCGAGCTGGCCCCGGCCCGCGAACTCTTCACCAACCCCCTCCACCCCTACACGCAGGGACTGATGAGCTCTTTCCCATCGCTGACCGGCGAGAAACGGAAACTGACCGGCGTTCCCGGCAGCCCACCGAACATGCTCCACCCACCCTCCGGCTGCCGCTTCCACACTCGCTGCCAGTTGGTACGGCCGATGCACACCCAGGTCGTGCCACGCCTGCGCGAGGTCCGGCCGGACCATTTCGTCGCGTGTCACCTTCTGACGAGTGAGGGCGTATGAGCACGACCAACGGGCCAACGGAAAACGCGACGACCCCTGGCGTCGCCACGCCGCTCCTCGAGATTCGCCACCTGACCAAACACTTCCCGGTCGGCGGGCTATTCGGCAAGCGGCAGCTCCAGGCTCTGCAAGACGTTTCGTTCAGCGTCAACCGCGGCAAGGTGGTCGCCCTGGTCGGCGAGTCGGGCAGCGGCAAGAGCACAACCGCCCGGCTCATCGCGCGGCTGATGCCCCCCACCGCCGGCGAAATCGTCTTCAAAGGCCGCGATGTCCTCAAACAGGAGCCGCGCCAAGCCTCCCTCGCCTACCGTGGCGAAGTCCAGATGATCTTCCAGGACCCCTTCGGCTCGCTCAATGCGGTCCACACCGTCGGCCACCACCTCAGCCGCCCGCTCCAGGTCCACCACAAAACGAGCGGCCGCCACGCGACCAGGGCACGCGTCGAGGAACTGCTCGACACGGTCGGATTGAGTCCGGTCGCGGAGTTCGTCGACAAGTACCCGCACGAGCTCTCCGGCGGCCAGCGACAGCGCATCGCCTTTGCCCGCGCCCTGGCCGTTGATCCGGAAGTCATGCTCGCCGACGAGCCGGTCTCGATGCTCGACGTCTCGATCCGGATGGGCATCCTCAACCTCATGGAGCGGCTCAAGGAGGAACGCGGGCTCGCCTACCTCTACATCACGCACGACATCGCCAGCGCCCGCTACATCGGCGACGAGACGATCGTCATGTACGCCGGCCGCATGGTCGAGGGGGCGCCCAGCGACGAGCTGATCCAGCAACCGGCCCACCCCTACACCAAGCTCCTGCTCTCCGCCGTGCCCAATCCGCACGCCAACCGGCCCAAGCGCGTCGAAGCCCGCGGCGAAGTGCCGTCCCTGATCGACCCGCCTCCCGGTTGTCCCTTCGCCGCCCGTTGCCCGAGCGTCATGGCGGTCTGCCGGCAGTCGATGCCGGGCGTGGCGACGGTCGCGCCTCAGCACTGGGTGCGCTGCCATCTCTACGGCCCCGGCCAGTAGCTGATAGCTGGTAACTGGTATGATCGCCCGGCTTGAAACGCGCGCCAGCGCTGCCGGCGCGCTTCGGCGAAGAGCGAAGGAGCAACGAGCGTCTTGATCAACCTCGGCTTTATCGGGTGCGGCGATGTCGCGTTCCGCACCTACTTTCCCGGCGTGCAATCGCACCTCGACCGTTCAACCGTCACCGCCTGCTTCGACGTCGTCGCGGACCGCGCCGAGCGCGCCGCCGCCCTCTTTCCCGGCGCCACAGCCTACACGTCGTTCGACGAGTTTCTCGCCCATCCAGGGCTAGACGCGGTCTTCAACCTGACCCCCGCCCCCCTCCACCGCGAGACGACGACCAAGGCGCTCGACGCCGGCCTCCATGTCCTCTCTGAAAAGCCGATCGCCGCCTCCGTCGAGGAAGGCGTGGCGCTGATCGAGCACGCCAAGCGAAAGAAACGCCTGCTTCTGGTCGCGCCGGCAATCATGGCGACGACCCGATTCGGCTGGCTACGACAGCTGCTCGACGCTGGTCAGATCGGACAGCCGACGCTAGCGACCGCCCAAATGGCGAACATGGGTCCGGCCGGGTGGCGAGGCTATACCGGCGACCCGGCGGTCTTCTACACCGCCGGCGTCGGACCACTGCTCGACACCGGCGTCTATGTCCTCCACGGCATCACCGGCCTCTATGGCCCGGCCAAGCGCGTCCAGGCCTTCGGCAGCGTCGCCATCCCCAAGCGCAAGGTGCTCATCCCTCGGCTGGCCGGTCAGGAGATCGAGGTCAAGGTGAACGACGTCATGCTCGTCCACCTCGACTTCGGCGGGAATCGCTATGCGCAAGTCCTCTCCAGCTACGCCGTCCCCGCCAGCAAGGCGTCGGCGATGGAGCTGCATGGATCGATGGGCACGATCAACATCGAAATGGGCCCCTGGTTCGACGGTAACGGCCCGGTCAACATCTACCGGCGCGACGAGTCGTCCCTCGGCCTCGACGGTTGGACGCTCGGGGTCCGCCCGCCAAATACCTCTGGGTCCGAAGACATCCTCGCCGCCGGCATTCGCCACTTCCTCGATTGCCTCACCGGCGCCGCCCAACCCATCCTCACCGCCGAGCACGCCTGCCACGTCCTCGAAATCATCCTCAAAGCAACCGAATCGGCCACAGCCGGCCGCGCCCTTGAACTGGAGACCGCCTTCTGACACAGCGCCCTGTCGTCGTCGGGGAGGGACCTGCGCCGGACTCCGCTCCCGCGCGCCGCGGGCGCGCATCGACCACCGACCGATAGAATGGGAGACCCATGACCAACACCAACATCACCCTTCAGCTCTACACGGTCCGCGAAGCGACCGCGCGGGACATGCTCGGGACATTGCGGAGGGTCGCTGAGATCGGCTACCCCGCGGTCGAACTCGCCGGTTACGGCAATTCGACGGCAACCGACATTCGCCAGACGCTCGACGAAGTCGGGATGCGAGCCATCGCGTCGCATGTGTCCATTGCCGACGCCCAGAACCGACTCGACTCGGTCATCGCCGACCTAAAAACCCTCGGCTGCGAACACGCGGTCATCCCCTTCATCGGCGAGGAATGGCGCCACGCCGACAACGTGAAGCAGCTCGGCCAAATCCTCAACGGTTTGGGTGCGCGACTTCAGGACGAGGGAATCCGCCTCAGCTACCACAATCACGCCTTCGAGTTCGAACCAACCAACGGTACGACCCTCTTTGACACGCTCGTCGATTCAACCGACCCATCCCTGGTCAATCTCGAAGTTGATCTCGGCTGGGTCGAATACGCCGGGGTCGACGCCGCCAGCGTGGTCCGCCGTCTGCCGGGCCGCGTCCCCCTGGTCCACGTCAAAGACATGACCGCTGGCGCAGAGCGCGTTGACGCCCCCTTCGGCGAAGGCGCCATTGACTGGGACCCCATCTTCGTCGCCTGCCGCGAGGCCGGCGTCGAGTGGTACATCGTTGAGCAAGATCGCCCGCAAAACCCCATCGCCAACGTCGAAACCAGCCTGCGGAATCTGACAAGAAAGCTTGGCGAGTCCTAGCCTTCCAGCCGGCACGAATCTATTGGCATGTCGCTTCAGTCAACAGCCGGATCGCCAGATGCATTCGCCAACTCGTCTTTTATGACGAGTTACACCCATTGACAGGAAGATGGGAGAGTTGTAATGTAGACTACTAGAGAGCAGGGGATAGGTAAAATGCCGATCGGCCTAGTTCAGGT
>JBOGUE010000046.1:0-7097 GCA_050695955.1 Thermomicrobiales bacterium
ATCGTGAACAGTCCCGGGCGGCGACACGAGCGTTACCGTTCGGTGAGGCAAGGGATCGGGACAGGCGGCGTCGTGCACAGCAGGGTCCTCGACCAGCACCAAGTCGTACCGTTCGTCGCCATAATGAGCAGACCATCCGGTGCCTGTCAATGGGCCGACGGCCGCGGCGAGCACCGGAGATTCCATGAGGACGGGCCTGCCCGAGTGCAGGTGTCAGAATACGCCTCGCCTTACTTGCCGCTTGCCCGCGCGCGCGCCCGGTCGCGGTCGCGGCGGGTTGACTCGGCTTTGTGGATCTGGGGGATTCGGGTGACGACGCCGTCGGCGGCGTAGCGGTCGGCGACGAGGAGGTCGAAGGCGTGGACGCCGCTCTCGATGGCGGAGTAGCGACCGGGGGTGTAGGCGCGGGAGCGGGTGCCCTGCTGCTGGAGCTGGCAGACCTCCCAGTCCTGGCGGTTGGTGAGGTCCCAGAACTCGATGGCGTCCGCGGGGTCGAAGTCGGGGCGGGCGATCTGGTCGGGCGCGAAGAACCACTCGCAGGCGATGGCGGTCCGGTCCGGCGCGAGCGGGACGATGCGGTGGGTCATCAGATAGTCGGGGTGGAGGCTGATGAGCAGGTTCGGCCAGACGACGAAGTAGTAGACCTTCTTCACGTCCTCGCCGGTCATGCCGGGGAGCATGTCCCGGCCGTGACCGCGCATCACGCCGTCCATTGAGAGCGTCTCGTGGTCGCCGACGACGACCATCCAACTCCCGTTCCACGGTCCGCGGCTGGGGATCCACTCGCCCAGGTTGTACGGCGTGATCCGGTTGAGCTGGGGGTGGACGCCGGGACAGTGGTAGCACTCCTCGTAGTTCTCGATGATCGCCTTCCAGTTGGCGCGGACGTCGTAGTCGATCTGCTTCACCCGGCGCAGACCGCCCAGGTCGAAGCGGGCAAACCAGGGGGGCAAGTCGTCGAGGAACGCTTCGAGGCTCTGGCCGTCGTCGACGAGGTTGAGGAAGACCAGCCCTTGCCAGGTGGCGAGCTTGACCGGGACCAACCCGTACTCGGTGACGTCGAAGTCCTCGAGGATTTCGGTATGCCGGGGGCGGTGGAGCTTGCCGTCGAGGTCGTAGACCCAGGCGTGGTAGGGGCATTGGAAGCGGACCAGGGCGCCGCTCGATTCGGTGACCAGCGTTGAGCCGCGGTGCCGGCAGAAATTGTAGAAGGCGCGCGGCGCGCCATCCTTCCCGCGGACGACGATCAGGTTCTCGCCGGCGACCTGGGTCAGGAAATAAGCGCCGGGTTCCGCCGCGTCCTCTTCTCGGCCGACGCAGACCCAACCCCGCGCGAACCACGCTTCCTGCTCGTACGCCAAGATCGCCGGGTCGTGAAAGACGCGCCCCGGCAGCAGCGACGCCGATTCGGTCGGCCGTCGGACGGCGGCGACTTCGTGCGCCGCAACCGGATGTTGGAGGCGGGAGCCACTGCCAATGCGGATCGGAATCGCCATAGTCGAGGATCCCTCCGTCTACCTGCCGGCTACGTTCAGGGACGGACGGAAGGGTAGCACAGGGACTTGAGGGTATTTGGAGGCGATCTCCACCGCGTCTACCGGCGGAACATCTCCTTGATCTTGAAGATGCGATAACGCACGTACGTCAGGCGGTGAGGAAGCGACGTGAAGAATCGGTACGTGCTGCGCAGTGCTTGCATGGTGTTTTCCTCCGTATGCGCCTACGTGGCGCTTGGCTAGCATCAAGCAGCCGCGCTGCCGCACGATCCGCCGAACCCAACGATCGCGCCGAGTGCATCCCGATTGTCCCCGTCGGTCTCTTCAACCTAGCGTAGCATAAACACGGCCCGCCCGCTCGTCATTTGTCCACCGATTCGACAGGAGAACCGCCCAATCGGGTAGACTCGCCTTCGGCTCGATCGCATCCTTCGGGGCGCCGCGTCCCCGTTACCCACGCGGCTGACGGGGGAGACTGCCAAAGGCAGTCCCTTTTGCGTTGGATGGGGCCACCATCCCCCGCGCGGTCCGAACCGTTCCCGCTGCTTGCTGCCAACCCGGGAGGTGCATCATGGCAACAGCAGACATGTCGTGGGCCAGATGGAATAGCGATTGGTGGGACAAGCACGGTACCCGCGGTGGGATCATCGCCGGCGCCGTCTTCCTGGCCTTCGAGCTGAGCGTCGCCAAGCTGCGGCCGAGCGTGGCGGACACGATCGAGCCGCTGCGGTTGAAGGCCACTATCCCGCTCGGTCCAGAGGTCCTAGACTCCGCTACCCCCCGTGGGCCGGCGATCGTCAGCGGCCTCATCGTGCATCTGGTGCTCGCTAGCGTCTTCGGCCTCGTCTTCGGCGTGTTTCTGGCGCATCGCCGGCGCTTGGCGCGGTCCGCCGGCACGCTCGTCCTCGCCGCGATCGTCTACGGTCTGGCGCTGTGGCTGAGCAACATCTACGCCGTTGCGCCAGCGATCGGCTGGTCGTGGTTTGCGGAGGCGACCGATCCGATCACGCAGGGCGTGGGGCACGCCGCCTTCTTTGGCGTCCCCTTGGCGCTGTACCTGTACTGGATCGCCGCGCCTCGCCGCCGGCTCGGCATCTGACGCGAGTACGCGGTGACGTTCGCCACGCCGACCCGGCGGGAGCGTGGCATCCGGCCCGGGCAGTCGCTCTTGCGCGCGCAGGCGCTGGATGAGCCCTTGCGTCTCCAATGTCCCGACGCCGAACCGTCCCAGCGCATGCCGCGTCATCTCGAGCGCCAGCTCCCACTCGCCGAGCACGACCTCGCTCACGCCGCGATTGATCAGGAACTCCCGCTCGGCTTCGCTATGCGTGCGGACGACGATGTCCAACCGAGGGTAATGTCCACGCACATAGTCGACGACCTGGCGCGTGGCAATCGGATCGGGCAGCGCCACCACGAGCAGGCGCGCCCGCGCCGGGTTCCCTCGCTCCAACACGCCCGGAATCGCGGCGTTCCCCTGGATGGCCGTCAATCCCTGGTCGCGCAAACTCCGCACGATGCGAGGGTCATCCTCGATCACGACGAAGTTGAAGCGCGGGCGGAGCGCCGCGCCGATCACCCGCCCCACCCGTCCGTAACCGCAAATCACCGCGTGTCCACGAGGACCAGCCTCCGGTTGCGGATCGCCAGGAAGCGGCCCTGATCCGACCGGGAGCGGGCGCCAGCCTTCGAGCGATGCGGCCAGCGGTAGCGCTCCGCGATAGACGCCGGGCAAGCAGACGATGCTCGCCGCCGCCCCGGCCAACATCAAGCTAAAGACCGTCGGCGTGACGGCCCCAACGTCCGTCCCCACCCGGGCCAGCAGGAAGGAGAACTCGGCCGATTGCGCTAGGATCGCCCCGGTCAGCACAGCAGTACGGGTTGGCGTGCCGAGCGCTTTGGCCAGAAACGAAACAAGCGCGCCTTTCGCCAGGACGATGAGTCCAAGCGTGGCGAGCACCAGCGGCAGATTGCGCAACACGAATCCGGGATCGACGAGCATGCCGATCGAGACGAAGAAGAGACCGGCGAAGATATCCCGCAGCGGCAGGATTTCGCCCAGGATCTGGTGCGACAAATCGGACTCGCCGACCACCACGCCGGCCACGAACGCGCCGAGCGCCAGCGACAGGCCGAAGAACGAGGCGCTGTAAGCCAGCCCGAGCGCAACCACCGCGATGGTGAGAACAAAGACCTCGCGATTTCGCAGTTCGGCGACCTGCTCGAAGAGCCAGGGCAGCACGCGCAATCCGATCGGGATCAGCAAGGCGAGAAAGACCGCGGCCTTGCCTACCTCCCACACCAGGTTCTGCAGCAGCGCATCGCTTTCGTTGGCCAACGCGGAGAGCACGACGATCAGCACGACCGTCCCGAGGTCCTGCAAGGTCGACCACGCAAGCGCGAGCCGACCGTGGGCGGTATCCATCTCAGCTCGTTCGCCCAGCACTTTACTGAGCACGGTACTGGACGAGTTGGAGACGACCGCGCCGAAGAAGAGCGCCTCCAACGGTTCCCAGCCCAGCCAAACACCCACCACATAGCCAAGGCCAATCATGATGAGCACCTGGACGGTGCTGCCAAGTGTGGCGACCTTGCCGGCGGCGAGCAGATCCCGCAGCGAGAACTGCACGCCGATGGCAAACATCAGGAGGATGATGCCGATATCGGCCAGGGCCGCGACGGTCGGGGCATCGCCCACGAACCCCGGCGTGAACGGGCCGATGGCAATGCCGGCGACGATGTAGCCGAGGATGACCGACTGCCGCAGACGCGCGGCGATGAACGCCCCGAGGAGCGCGGCCAACATCGCAACCACCATATTGACCAGGAGATCAGAACTCTCCATGCGTCAGCATTCTCCTTGGCATATGCGGCGCACGTTCGCCCCACTATAGTAAACTTCCGATGGATAGGCTGAAGACGACTGGGGCGCCGCGTACCCGTTACCCACGCGGCTGACGGAGGGGACTGCCAATGGCAGCCCTCGCTTTGTACTACTCAGGCGTTAGGGCAGAGGCGTAAGGGCTTAGGGAGAACGACGACGCCTCAACCCCTAACGCCTGTTGACAATCCCGTCATGCTGAGCCGCGGCGAGGCATCATCCCGTTCGTGTGACGATGGCGGGATTCCTCACTGCGATCGGAATGACCGTTTGCAGACACGCTCTAACACCTAGCACCTAGCACCTAACGCCTAACGCCTCCGGAGAAGCAATGTCCGACCTCACGATTGCGACGATCATCTTTCTCGCCGCGTACGGCGTCATCGTCAGCGAGCGGCTGGACCGGGCGACGGTGGCGCTCGCCGGCGGCGCGCTGATGATCGCCTTCGGCGTGCTCGATCAGGACCAGGCGACCGAGGCCATCGACTTCAACACCCTGGCGCTCCTGATCGGGATGATGATCATCGTCAACGTCCTGAAGCGGACCGGGATCTTCCGCTATCTGGGCTGGCGGACGGCGATCATGACCGGTGGCAATCCGTGGAGCATGCTGATCGGCTTTGCCCTCTTTACCGCGGTCGCCTCGGCCTTCCTCGACAACGTGACGACGATCTTGCTGATGACCCCGGTCTCGATCGCGATCTGCGACGATTTGGGGCTCGACGCGCGCCCCTTCCTGATCACGCAGGTGATCGCCAGCAACGTCGGCGGCACCGCGACGCTGATCGGTGACCCACCCAACATCCTGATCGGCAGCGCCACCGGGCTGAACTTCCTCGACTTCGTCGTCAATCTCGGGCCGGTCGTGATCGTGCTCCTGTTGCTGGTCACCATCGGGTTTCGCTTCCTCTACCGCGGGCATTTGCAAAGCTCGATGCCGAGCGACGAGGCACGGGAAACGTTACGCCGGGCCGATGCACGGGTGCATATCGGCGACGAGCGCCTGTTGCGGCATTCGCTGGCGGTGTTGTCCTTGACGCTCGTCGGCTTCATCCTGCACAGCGTGCTCCACCTCGAAGCGGGCACGATCGCCATGTTCGGGGCGATCTTATTGTTGCTGATCAGCCGGCTGGAAGTGCGCCCGCTGCTGGAAGAGGTCGAGTGGACGACGATCTTCTTCTTCGCCGGCCTCTTCGTGCTGGTCGGCGGGCTCGAGCAGACAGGGTTGCTCGACCGCATCGCCCTCCGAGTCGTCGACCTCACCGGCGGCGACGTGACGTTGACGATCCTGATCATCCTCTGGTTCGCCGGCATCGCCTCGGCCATCGTCGACAACATCCCGGCCGTCACCACCATGATCCCCCTCACCTTCGCCGTCTCGCGACTCCTCTTTCCCGAATTGGCCGACCTCAGCGACGGCGACCTGGCCGCCCACGCATCGGTCGTGCCGCTCTGGTGGGCGTTGGCGCTCGGCGCCTGCCTCGGCGGCAACGGCTCCCTGATCGGCGCCTCGGCGAATGTCGTCGCCGCCGGCATCGCCGAACGCCGCGACGAACCGATCGGCTTCTGGGGATTCACCAAGGTCGGCGCGCCCTTCACAGTGGTGACGCTGGCGGTCGCCAGTGTCTACGTTTGGCTGCGGTATTTGGCGTTTTGAGTAGCCAGTAGTCAGTAGTCAGTAGTGTTGCTGGCAAGTGTCGCGAGCAGGCAAGCGACGAAGACTGCGCCACCGTAGACTGTGGTTGGGGTACAGAAGGGTTGTTGTGACTGGCTGAAGAGGGAGGGACGAGGTGTCAGGGCAGTCATATCGGGGACTTGCTGCTTGGCAGAAAGCCATCGATCTTGTCGAGGACGTGTATGTCTCTAGTCGCCGATGGCCGGCGGAAGAGCGACATGGACTGACTTCTCAAACGCGGCGCGCGGTCGTATCGATTCCTGCCAACATCGCGGAAGGCCAGGGGCGTGACAACGAACGCGAGTTCCATCGATTCGTCTCCATCGCAAACGGCTCGCTCTATGAATTGGAAACACATTTGACCATCGCCGGACGCCTCGGCTTTCTCGACCAGGAGCAGCTTCAGCGCCTTTCGACGCAGACCGCCGAGGTCGGGCGCCTCATCCCAGGCCTAAAACGCCACCTCCGCGGCCGAATCAACCCCTGACGACCGACTACTGACTACTGACTACTGACTACTGCCCTATGTCCGACGTCCGCATCGAGGGATTCGTCACCGAGTTTGCCTGGATCCTGCTGGCGGCCGTCCTGGTGGGCATGGTCGCGCAGCGGATCGGCGTGTCGTACGCGGTCGCTTTGGTGATCGCGGGGTTGATCGTCGAGGAAACGCATCTCATTGCGGCGCCGGTTCTTGATTCGGGCCTCGTGCTTTTCCTCTTTCTGCCGCCGTTGCTCTTCGACGCCTCGTTCCGGATCGATCCGCGCGAGATCCGGCTGGTGGCGCGGCCGGTGGCGTTGCTCGCCGTGCCGGGGGTGCTGGTGACGGCGCTGCTGGTCGGCGTTGTACTCTGGCTCACGCTCGACGTCTCGTTTGGGGTAGGGTTGCTCTTCGGGAGTATCGTCGCGGCGACCGATCCGGTGGCCGTGCTCGGCATCGTCAAGAACCTGAACGTGCCGCACCGGTTGGCAATCATCCCGGAGGCCGAGAGCCTGGTCAACGATGGGATGGCGATCACGCTCTACACGGCACTGATCGGCTACGCGC
>JBOGUE010000047.1:0-2304 GCA_050695955.1 Thermomicrobiales bacterium
ACCAGGAACTATGGGACGGCTTGGGGTTTGCCGCCAATCGCGAGCCGATGCGGGCCGTGGCGGAGCGCCTATCGCTTGCGGCGGTCGAGGCCGCGCTGGCGACGGTGCCGCGAGAGCGTCGCCTCTCGCTGGCTCGCGCCCTCTTTTTCGGCGTCGCCGGGTTTTTGCCCCTGGCTCCAGCCGATGCCCAGGCGGCCGGTGTGCGGGCGGAAGACGTTGCCGGCATCGATCGCTTGTGGGTGGAGCGCGGCGCCGCCTGGCACGATCTTGTGCTGCCCCCAACGGCTTGGGTACGGGCACGGGTGCGGCCGGCGAACCATCCGGCCCGGCGGCTGGCAGGAGGAGCAGCGCTTCTGGCCCAGGCGACGAGCGGCCTCGCGGCCGATCTGTTGTCATCACTGAGACGTGGGGTGGATGCCGCGACGGCGCTGCGAACGGTGACTCGTGTCGACGGAGATCAGATGCTGGGCGTGGATCGCGCCCGCGGACTCGTCGGCAACGTGCTCATCCCGTTCGCCCTGGCGCTCGCCGAGCACACGGACGACCGTGAGCTGAGCGATGCCGCGGCCGCCGCGTGGGAACGGTTGAGCGCGGCCGAAGCCAACAATGTTACCCGTCGCGCGCACCGCCAGATCTGCGGCGACGCGCGATTGCCGTCCCTCGGATTCCGCGGCCAACAGGGATTGATCCACCTCGATCAGGTGCTTTGCGCCCCGCGTCGATGTTTCGAATGCCCAATTGCCCGTGCGGTATTGCACGAGGGCAGCCAGATCGCCGCTATCCTAACCCAGGAAGAGATCGACCAGGGTCGTTCCAATTGATAGATCCCACTCGAGCAGGAGCGCTGGCTGACCATGACACGAACCCGCGGAGGTCGCAATCTCGCCCGCGGCTGACGTGGCGACCACTCGCATTCCAACTTCGGAGGATCTAGGCACGATGACCGCCGCGGTGTATCCACGCACCGCCTCAGGCGTCGTCACTTCAAGGTGCAGTCGGCCGGCGCCGACTGGATTCACGACCATCGAGATGGATCGACGCAAGCGCTCCCAGTCGTTGATCGCTTCAGCGGTCCACCATTCGAGCCCGCGTTCCCGACCATCGGCGATCACGCGGCGCATCGCGTCAGCCACTTCGGGCCGTCGATCGAGATGTACCTGGTGAAAGAGGAAATGCGCCACTCCCCCGTGCTTGATAGACTGGTCGAGGATCGGACGCGCGACCGCGTACGGTGTCGTCAGCCAGAGATCCTGCGTCTGCAACGGGATTTCAACGACGTCGATAAATCGTCCTTGTTCGAGGTCGAACGGAAACCAGGGCTGACACGACCCAAAGGGATAGCCGACGTTGCCTTTTTTGCTTGGCCCCTTTGATTGGTCACTCGCGATGCCCGCGTTTTCTAACCAGCGGAAGAACTCGACGTCGCCTTCCCAACGTGTGAAGTGGTTCTTGTTCGAGGCTATGCGCTCGCCTCCGGTCGTGGTGCGGAGCCACGCCGCCTGCGACTGGAGATGCGCGAACCCCCAGAACCCGCCGTCGCGATCCAGCCCATTGTAGTGGAGCGCCGTTTCATGTCCCGCTTGAGCAACGAGGGCGAACGTCTCGCCACTGAAACGATCGGCGAAGGTCGGTCCCTCCATCATGCACCACGTCGAGTTGATGCCTATTTCATCGAGCAGACGCAGCGTCGTGCGGGCGGTCGCATCGATGTTGAAATCCGAGTCGTGCGAGATGAGCCCGACTGCCGGCAGCCGGCGTGGCCACGGCCATGCCATCGGCAGCGGCAGCCCTACCTCGGCCGCCGCCCAGCAGATAGAATGAAGAAGCAGCCCGCGCAGCTCATCCGCAATAGGTTGAGCAAACCAGGGCGTGTCACCGTCTGGAAACGCTGGGTGTTTGCCGGGACAGTCGGGTTCCGGCGCTTCGAGCGCGGTACGCTTCCGGTCTCGTTCCCACGAAAGAGCAATTCCATCGTCGCACTTGCAGACGTCGTCGTCGATTGGCGCGGTGTCGTCCGGCGCCGGTTGCCCGTCACCTTCGATCCACCGGCCATGTTGGATGCGGTGGATCGCCAATGGCAGGTTCGCGGCGATGGTGACGGCCATCCCCTTGCTCATCCGCTGCACCACAACGGCGTCGCCAACGACTCGTTCCCCGGATTCGTCGCGCAGCGTGCCGAGACTCGTGCCATCCGTGACGTGCAGTCTGGCGGCATCGAAGACGTGCAGCGAACTGGTCAGAACCGCCATCATCGGGTGTTGTGCATCCACACGAAGGCAGCCCTCGGCCTGGCTTCCACTGGAC
>JBOGUE010000048.1:0-3555 GCA_050695955.1 Thermomicrobiales bacterium
CGGGCATCGCGTCGCCCCCAAAGGCGCTACACCCGACCGCTATCTCGCCAACCTCGGTGTCGATGTCGAGCGCAACGACAAGATCGCATTCGACACGCGCGCCGGTGCGATGCTCCTCCTGGATCTCAACGGTGATCAGCCGCGGCTGATCACCTGTCGGAATCTCAAATAACAGTGTTCCCGCGTTGGATGCCCCCGGCGGAAACAACCCCAGAGGCAGTGTGGAGGCGTCGTCCTGCACCTGCATCACGGGATGAATCTCCTCGCCCGCGCATGTATGGAGCGTTACATTCTCCGGCTCGATCCGAACGTCGACGTTGCCGAGATTGGCGATTTCGAGGTCGATGGACGTTAGGCTGCTTTCTGGCGTCGTTGGCGTCGGCGTAGCGCTGAGCTGGACGCCGTGCGCAACACCGCGGATCTGCACCCGTACATCGCTTGCGGTCGCACTGCCCCAGCTCGTGGCCGGAGTGCCGCACGGCACCGGCGAACCGGTCGGCACGACGACGTTCGGTGTGGCCGGGTCGTCCGCCGCGGACCCCGACCCGCCGAACGTCGAAGACACAACCGCCGCCACCGCAAGTCCCACCACGATCAACAGTAATGTACGAAGATCAGTGGCGCGTCGGAGGGCAAGCACCGCTTGTCGATGCTGACGTGGCATCCGAAACTTCCTCTGCAACCGGACCGCATTCGGCCACCGCCCGGTCGGCGAGCGCTCGGCAGTATCCGAGTCTACGCTCGCGATCAGCGCGGGGATTGCCACGCGCCAGAGAAACAACGAGGCCGGGGCGAAAATCCACCCCGGCCTCGTCATTGGCGTCCGAAAACTACTCCTCAGCCTCCTCTTCCTCTTCCTCTTGCACCTCGATGAAGTCGGCGGCAATGAAGCCGGCGACCGCCGGATCGTTCGGATCCTCGACCGGCCACCAAACGAAGTCATTGCCCTCCTGCGACGGACCGGTCACGACCAGCACTCGCCCGGTGTCGACCGCGCCGACGATCTCCGTGTCGGTCGACGGTCCGGTCCGCACGCGCACGCTATCTTCCGTCACGACGACCGTCGCGCCCTCCTTGATCACGGCGGGTTCGGGCTCAGGTGTCGCCTCGGGTGTCGGAGTCACGGTCGGTTCGGGCGTCGGCGACGGCCGCGGCGGGGTCGTGATCTCAATCACGCCCGGCTCCGCCGCCACCGGTGATGCCTGCGCTCCTTGATCCACCGTCGAGATGGTCAGTCGGAACAGGATGAGATCGCCTTCTTCGTTGGAACGGGCGGCCTCAGCGTTGCCATTCGGAAAGAAGGCGGCATCGCCGATTGCAAGGCTGAACGCGGTGCCCAATTCGGCATCGGGTCGGGGGCCGTCGTCCGCGGTCCGGGACACCTGCACACTGCCGCCCTGGACCGTGAACTCCAGCGCGCCCTCCGCCAGCGACAACATGACCGGGCCACTGAACGCCGGAATCGCCTGTCCCGGCTGCAACGTCATCCGTTCGAGCCGCATCACGGTTTGGCCCTCGGGCAGAGCCGTTGCAACGCCGTCGCCGAGCACCTGAGACGTCAGGCCGGCCAGCTCCTCCTCGGTCGGGGCCTGACCGACCCAAACGAGACCCGGTGGCCGTTGATTCCCGGCGGGTTGGACCACCGCGGCGAGCATGACGGCGTCACTGCTGCCAGAGTTGCGGAAGGTCATCGCGGTGCCCGGCATGTAGGCAATGGCCTCGGCGCTTCGCATAATGAACTCGCCGTCGGGCGGCTGCACGGTCCCCGTTTCTGGCGTCCCGGCGCCCTCACGCCCGTTGAGCAGCGCCTTGCCCTGGACTAATACCCGGAACGTGCCATCCTGGATAATGTTGAACTCCGGACCGGGATGGGTATGCAGTGGACTCTTGGCCCCCGGTTCGAGCGTGATCCGGAGGAGGCGGAGGAAGCTCGGCGCGGCCGGCAGCTCCTGGTCCTCGAGTGTGAACTCCATCAGTGTCTCGATTTGCGGGCCAGCGTCTTCCTGGGCGCGCGTCGGATTCGCGCCTGCGCTCACCAACAGTCCGGCCGCCGTCAGGAACGCGACCAATGCCAGCATCACGAGGGGAGATCGTGCCATGCCACTCTCTCTGCCTGGCGGCCAGCCCGGGCGAATGGGGCGGCTTTCCGCCGCCCGACGCCTCAGCCCCGCCGGTAATCATGCCTGGGGCTGGAACGGGCCGGCCAGACGAGCTCGACCGGTGCCAAAGACTATACGCCGCCTGATCCATCTCGGCCAGCACCAGTCCGAGGGTATCCACGGCTCATTCGATTGCAAGCCCACATCCCACTGCATGTTGTTGCCAACGACATCGGACGAGCATTATCAGGGTGTGATGACAGTTGATGCGACTGCCGCCCACCGCGATCCAAACCGGTTCTGGGCGAGCGTGTCCGGGTGTCACGAGTGAGTAGGGTCGCGTGCACAACAGTGCGCGTGGGACCGTCGTACTACCCGGGCTAGCCGTGTCGGGCTGGCACACATGGCAGCGGGGATAGGAACAAGTGAACAAATTGACCGTGAAACCGCTTGCGGAACCCCCCCTGTCTTGCTAAGATGCAATCAAAGTTGCTGCAACCGGCACGGGGGACAACCGTCGTCAACGGGAGTTGGCACATGACTCCGAGTATCTCGGGGCCGCGGGCTGCGGGATGTCCACCCGGTAGCGTGCGCGAATGCAAGGGACTTGCGACCTTCGTTCGAGGAGGGACACGTCGCGGGAACGCTTGATCTGGGCCGACGTCGAAGCGTGGCGTTCCCGAGAATTCACTGAGGCGGTAACGGTCGGCCGGGCAACGGGGCCCGGCGATAACCGGAGCCAGCGACAGAGAGGAACACTCGACATGCGACGGGCTACGCCGGGATTCTGGCGAAACAGCCCGGGGAGCGCGAATGCAATTCGCCCCCCGGGCATCGCGCTGTCCGGCGCATGCGCTTCCAGCGCGTACATGCGGCGTTCGGCGGTAGATACTTTCTGCTCCGCCCGCGTGGGCGCTCGTTTCAGGTTGATACCCCGTGGACGGGCGTCGCCCGACGGCGCCCATCCCCCCTGGTCAGGGCCGTGAAGGCGAGGAGGTGCGGTGAGTAGGACGTAGGAGGACACCGCCTCGCGGCGGCCGGGGAACCAGGGATATCGGGAATCTTGGACACTCGGGCTTGGGACTCTCAGTATTCGGGAGGGGTCACTGTGAAACGAGCAAGGACATACGCGACCTTACGCGTGATCGGTGTGCTGATGCTTTTGCTCAGCACGCTGCTCTACGCGCCGGTCGTGGATGCGGCTGGTGGCGGTCAGACCTCTGTCTTGTCGGTGATGCGCTTCCAGGACACCACTGGCGACGCGACCGGCAGTGACGGGGGCGACGGCACTAGCGGCGACGCGACTGGCGGCGATGGCGGCACCGGCGGCGACGGCGCCACCGGCGGCAGCGGTTCCGGCGGCGATGCCGATGCCAGCGGTGGTGATTCCACCGGTGGTGTCGGTACCGGCGGTGACTCCACTGCCGGCGACGGCGGCGACGCCTCGGGCGACACC
>JBOGUE010000049.1:0-3880 GCA_050695955.1 Thermomicrobiales bacterium
GCTTGAGGCCGGGCATCCCGCGCGCCGCCCCGGCCGCGTCGTCGGGCGGCCCGGCGGCGGGGTCCACGGCGGCCAGCAACGCGCCGACGCGCTCGGTCAACTGGGCGATGGTCGCCCGCAGGGCGGCGAGTTCCTCCCGCTGGCGGGCCAGCTGACGCTCCAGGTCGGCGGTGCGATCCCGCTCGGCCAGCAGCAGGTCGATCAGTTCCTCACGACTGGCGTGGAACAGGTCGAGCATGGCAGCAGCCTACCCGATTCTCGCCCCGCTGTCTCGCCGCACCCCCAAGCGTGAACAGTTACCCAAGTGACGGTGGCCTTGACAGTGATGCTTCAGCAAACCGCCCCTTCAGGGGTGCCTTCGTGAGCACATTCCCGATCGGCCCGTCGCCCGACGGCGGCTACACCCACACCCCAGCGCCGAGCGGGCGGCGGGGAGCGAGGAGATCGCCGTGACTTGACGACGAATACTCCAGCCACGCTGTCCGGCCACGGGGCTACAACCTATTCGGCGTAGGAACTGCCCACGCTGCACATTGACGCATCGTGGCGGGATCAGCTGCCAGGTAATAGATGAGGCGGAAACGCGCATCGCGTACGAACGGATCGGACGAGAGTCGAAATTGGAGCATGCCCACGCCAGGAACGTTGAGTCGCAGAGGCACAACAGCGCGCGCGACGCTTGCAGGAGCCGGATCCTGTCTCGTCGCGGCCCAGTAGTGCCGGAAGCGTGGCAATTGCTCCAAGCGGGCGAGCACAGACGCGGTCCACGCCTCGCTGTGGAACCGCTCCATCTCATACCGCAGCGCGTGAATTACCGTGGGGAGAAACGCATCTGGTTCGGCAACGAGTCGCCCAAGCGATGAATTGGGGTCGAACCATGCCTCCGGTAATGAGTGACCCGCGAGTCCCCCAACGGTCGGATCGTCGGGAGCGAGTCCCAAGAGACGCGGGAAAAAGCTGTTCCACGCGATCAACTGATGCGTGCAGTCCAGCACGTACGCCGGGAACAGCACCTCGTGCAACTCGTCCTGGCAAACCGCGGTTGCCCACGCCCGATCGGCGACATCTGGGAGCGGGGTGGTCACGGTATAACCATAGGCCTCAAGAATCTCTCGCCGCTCCAAATAGCGAGCGGCTAACGCGTTGAGGATCTGCTCGATGGTTGACCGCTCAGGCAGCGCGACTCTGCCCGACTCGATGCGCTGCAAATAGCCGCTCCCAATCTCTGCCTCAAGTTCGACCCAGAATTGCGTCGCACCGGCCCGCTTGCGCAAGGCCCGCAATTGCTCGCCACCCAGGGTGGTTCCTGCCCGTCGCTCCATGGGGCACGCTCGCCTCCCGAATCCGACTCCAATGACGAAGACAAAGCATACCAGTCTCCCTAGACTAGCCGGCACGGATCAGTGTCCTAGATGCTCCGATGAACGGCAATGAGAGCGGCACAGAGGCACGAACATCAGCAGCCAGATGAGCGACGAGGGGGCGACGGTGAGAAGTGGTGCGCGATTTGACGTGATTGTTCTCGGACTCGGCGGGATGGGGAGCGCGACGGCCTACCACCTTGCGAAGCAGGGCACGCGCACCCTCGGCCTCGATGCCTTCGAGCGAGGACACCATAATGGTTCGTCGCACGGCAAATCGCGCGGCATTCGTGAGGCGTACCGGGATTCTCCGCGCTATGTGCCGCTTATTCAGCGTGCCTACGCGCTGTGGCGTGAATTGGAAGCGGAGACCGGCCAGCATCTGCTGACGATCACCGGCGGTGTCAATCTCAGCCTCCCCACCGACGAGGGTGTCGCCACGCAGACGCTCGTGGCAGCGCGGTACGGCCTCGCCGTTGAGGAGCTGATGCCGGACGAGGTCATGGCGCGCTGGCCCGGCTTCCGGGTGCCGGACGACTTCATCGGTATCTACGATCCGCACACCGGTTTCCTGCTGCCGGAGCCATGCGTTGCCGCGCATCTCCATCTCGCCAGCAAGTATGGCGCCGAGTTGCACCACGGCGAACCCGCCCGCTGCTGGTCTCCCGATGGTGTTGGCGTCCGCGTCGAGACGGACACGGCGACCTACCTGGCGAATGCGCTCGTCGTCACCGCGGGTCCGTGGGCGGGCGAAGTGCTGGCTGATCTGCGCCTACCGCTGCAGCCATGGCGCATGTACAACGTCTACTTTGCGCCGACTCGCCCGGAACTCTTCGGACAGGATCGCTTCCCGGTCTACGGCATTCGGGGGCCAGAGGGAACCTACTATGGTGTGCCGATGCTGCCAGGCGATGGCATCAAGATCGGCCGGGGTGAGGTGGGTGAGGTCTGCACACCGGAGACTGCACGGCGCACTATCCGCCCTGACGAAATCGAATGGATGCGCGGCGTCCTTGACAAATACATGCCCGGCGCAACCGGCGATGTCCTTGACGCGACGACCTGCATCTACACGATGACGCCAGACAAACATTTCATCATAGACCGCCACCCCGAGCACGCGAATGTCGTGTACGCGGCGGGCTTCTCCGGTCACGGCTTCAAGTTCACCTCTGTGATCGGCGAAGTGATGGCCGACCTCGCGATCGACGGCACAACGCCCCATCCGATCGACTTTCTCTCCGCGTCGCGATTCAATTCTGTCGTGGTCGGAGGAGACAAATATCTCCGACCAGCGGTCAACCGATAACGACCCGGACCGATCTTCTCGTGAGAGCATGCGCACGTGGCGTATGAACACCGGAGGCGTCCGGGGGCGCTCCATCAGGCGAGGAACTGTTTCGGTATGGCCACCGACATGGTATAGGGAGTGGCGAGATTGCCGGCGGCTTGACAGGCGCGAGCCGATCCAACCTGCCCGAGGAGCATGTATGCCTCACTCCGACCGAACCGGTACTCCGCCTCCAGCCAGAGCACCATGTCACGGATTGCGTGCTTCAATGCGGCCTCGAGTGGCTTATCCGCCGCAACCACGAGGATGGTGTCCGGAGTCTCGATCCGCGGCCACGTCATCGAAGCCGGACGCCCCTTCCGCAGAACGACACGAAGGGTTGTCGTGGAGCGCATCTCGATCGCCCCGCCCGAGAGTTCGCCGTCTCCCTGCACGGCGTGCGCATCGCCAAGAAAAAGGAGCGCTCCGGGCACCTCAACGGGAAGGGAAACAACATTACCGGATGAGACCTCTGGACAATCCAAGTTTCCACCATGTTTCCCGACGGTTGCACTCCTGGGGGATTCCAGATCAGGGGCCGTGCCGATCGTGCCGAGCATGGGGCGAAGGGGAATCCGGATACGGTCGCCAAAATGCACGTACCCATCGCGAATCTGATAGATGTAGGTACATGGTTCAGTGAACCATTCCGGGAAATGCGTGCCGGTCGTGTCGTAACCGGTGTAGCCCTGAGTATCAGGCTCGATGTGTTCGACGTGCACCAGGAGGGTGTCGCCCGGCTCGGAGCCTTCCACGTAGATGGGGCCGGTGACCGGATTGGAGTAGTACCGATGGGCCTTCAGCTGCCGAAGCGCCTCCGGCGTACACTGCTCCGGTGTGCGGCACCGGCCCGTCCGCGAATCTTCGGTTTCAACCACAAAGGTTTCGCCTGACTGCACACGAAGCACCGGCTCCATCCGGCTGTCAAAGAGATAGCCTATCTGATCGCGCGTTCCTCTTTGCATCGGTATCTCCCCTATCCCTTTGCTGTTCCCGATTTGCGGCTGTCTCGCTCCGCCCGCGTCGCATGCGTCCCAACGGCTGTCATCGCGTGCGCCGGGGCACATTCAGCGCGGTAACGTCGCGCGCCTGCAACACCGGTGTGAGGTGCGTCAGACCACGACCGATTGGCCCGCCTGGCGCTGGCGGTAGGCGTCTTCGTACTTTGCCAGCTTCTCTTCATCAATGG
>JBOGUE010000050.1:0-3788 GCA_050695955.1 Thermomicrobiales bacterium
AGATAGACCTCGTAGAAGAGGAGCGATTGCGCGGGCTCGCCCGGCGACTTGGTCGAACCGACGGTGGTGCTGATGACGTAGGCGCTGTTGAAGACCTGGAACGAAAAGATGATGTTGGTCACGATCAGGAAGAGGAGCGTGGGCGAGAGCATCGGGATCGTGATGTTGATGAACTTGCGCAATGGCCCGGCGCCGTCGAGGTCGGCCGCTTCGTAGAGGTCTCGCGGGATGCCGTTCAGGCCCGCCAGCATGATCAATAGTGGCGTGCCGATAGTCCAAAGCTGCATCACGACGAGGCCCGGCTTGGTCCACTCAGGGTCGAAGAACCAGTTGGGGCCGGTCAGGCCGACCGTGCCGAGACCGTCGTTGAGGATGCCCCGCGGGCTGAGTACCCAGATCCAGAGAAAGATCGCGGAGACGCCGGTCAGGATGCTCGGCAGGTAGTAGATCGTGCGGAAGACGCGGCGGCCGGGCACTTCGACTCGCATCAGCATAGCGAGGGCGAGGGAGATGATGATGACGACCGGCGTCTTGAGCACGACGTAGTAGATGGTGTTGCCGAGCGACGTGCGGAAGCGATCGTCCTGGGTGAGGATGAAGTCGTAGTTGTCGAGGCCGATCCACTTCGGGCGGCTGGTGATGTTGTAGTCGGAGAAGCTGGCGTAGAGCGAAAAAAGCATCGGCCCCAGGGTCAAGCCCAGGAAGCCAATGATGAACGGCAGGGCGAAGAGATAGCCGGTGATGCCCTCGCGTCGTCTTGGGCTGAGAAACGGTTTGGGGTGCTTCGTAACGCCCGCCGTCGCGGCCATCTGCGCCATCGCGCGTTCTCCCCTAGTGGCAGTGGCCCCCTATCCCCCCAGCTCCCCCTCCCCCCCCGAATTCGGAGGGAAGGGGGAGCCGTCGTCTGCAGGAGCGCTCCGTGCTCCCCTCGTTCGAGGAGGAGGAGCCGATCGAGATTAGCCGCGGCCGCGTTCAACCTCTTCTTCGGCGGCAGCCTGGGCGTCGTCGAGGGCTTGCTGCGCCTCCTTTTGACCGCCTAAGACCTCGAGGGTCGTCGGGTTGATCAGGTCGGGGAGCATCGACGGGTAGTAGGGGTTGTAGGTCGCCGCGCGGCCATAGTCCATCGCCTGGACGAACAGCCCCCAGTTCGGCGCCGCGTTGAGGACGGCGTCGTTGATGGCCATGTCCTGGATCGTCGGCATGGCGGAGGTGTCGCGCGCCCAGCTCTGCTGGCCGACGAACGCCATGTACTTGACGAACTCCCAGGCCGCGTCGACCTGCTCGACGCCGCGCGGGATGGAGAGGGCAAAACCGCCGGAGAGGGCCGCCGGTTCGTGGCCGGCTGCCGGCGTGATCGGGGCGACGCCGTAGCCGGCGTTCTCCTCGCTCCCCTCGGGCAGGAACTGCGCGTTGAAAAAGTTGAGGACGGAAGTGTAGCCCTGGATGTCGACGAGCATCGCGACCTTGCCGGACATGAACCCGTCCTGCGTGCCGGAACCGAAGGTCGACTGCAGCGCCTGGACGTTCTCGTAGCCGTAGCGGTCGGCCCAGGTCTTCATCCACGCCAGCGCCTCGACGTTTTCGGGGGCGTTGAGGGTCGGGTTGAAGTCGGCGTCTTGCCACTCGCCGCCATTGTTCCAGCCCCAATCGCCGAGGCCGACGTTGCCGATGTTGGGGAAGAAGCCGATCCGGTTCAGCGAGTCGCCATCCTTCTGGTCGAGCGCATCGGCGAAGGTCGCGAGGTCGTCCCAGTTTTGGGGCGGGGAGTCTGGGTCGAGTCCGGCATCGACGAAGGCGGCCTTGTTGTAATAGAGGACGCGGATGTCGGTCTCGTAGGGCAGTCCGTAGGGGACGCCTTCGGCGGTCGTTGCCTCTTCCCAGGTGAAGGGCCAGAAGGCGTCGCCCGTCACGCCGTCGCGTGCCGCCAGGTCGCCCAGGCTTTGATCGACGTCGTTCGCGGCGCGGCTCTTGAGTTGCGGGCGGTCTTCGACGATGACGTCCGGCATGCCGGAACCGGCCGCAACGGCGGCCAGGTTGCGCGTCCAGATGTCGCCGAAGGGGACGAAGGTCTCTTCGACTGAAATGTTGGGATAGACCTCGTTGAAGAGGGCAATAGCGCGGCGAATGGCGGTCCGACGCAAGGGGGAGCCCCAGAAGTGCCAAAAGGAGATTTCGCCGCTGATCTCGGTGTTCGCCGTATAAGGCAGCTCGGCCGCTTGCGCGAACGCCCGCGCCGAACCCAGCCGGGTGCCGAGTGCGCTGGCAGCAACGAGACCGCTGCCAATTTGCAGCACGTCGCGGCGCGCAAGCGTCCGCTGGCCAGGCTGGCTACGACCGGCATCCGTGAGGGTAACAATTCGGGGCCCGAACTTCACGCCTCGGTCCTTTCTCCCGCGTCAACGCGGGACTGGCTCTGTCCACAAGATGTTGGGATTTGATTGTCACGCCCGGCTTAGGCAGCCGAGCGAAGGAGTGTGTGTCCGATCCTACCGACCGTGCTCCGCAGGTGTCAAGTCATTGTCCTCGTTCGGCACAATCGCCGCGTCGCGGTTTGTTCAACACACCTTCGCCTGCATCGTGGAAAGCTCTCGCGTGCGACAATCGGGGCACGATCAGGCGACGTTCTGGCACGGGCCGGCGCCGCATCGGTGACGCGCAGTGAAGGGAGCGATGGTCTCGTGAAGATCAGTTATCGATCCGCCGACCCGTTGGCCGAAACTGCCGACGCCTTAATCCTGCCGCTGACCGCGACCGACGGAGGGGCCGAATTTCCGGGCGTGGCCCGTCAGGTCGACGAGGCATTGGGCGGAGAACTCGCGCGGCTGGCGGCGGACGCGCGGTTCAGCGGCAAACGGGGCCAAACGCTGGTTGTGCCGACATTGGGCCGGACGGCCGCGCGCCGGGTGGTGTTGACCGGGCTGGGTCCGGCAGGGAAGCTCGACCAGGAGGGGGTGCGGCGGGGAGTGGCTGCCGGGGCGATCGCCGCGCGGGAGGCCGGCGCACGCTCGGTCATCGCCGCGTTGCCGGTTGCGAGTGGTCTCGACGCCGGGCAGGTCGTCGCCGCGGCGGCAGAGGGTGCGGCGCTGGCGACCTATCGCTTTACCCGGTATTTCGGGACGGCGCGGAAGGAGAACGGCACGCCGAAGGCGATTGAGAGGTTGACCTTCGCCGGCGAGCTCGACGCGACGGCAGGCGAGGCGGCGCTGGCGCGGGCGGCGGCGATCGCCGGGGCGGTGACGCTGGCTCGCGACCTGGTGAACGAGCCGGCCAGCGTGCTCAATCCGTTGACGATGGAGGCGCAGGCACGGGAGGTGGCGAAGGAGCATGGGCTTGAGATCGAGGTCATTGGGCCAAAGGAGATGGATGCGCACGGGATGGGGGCGATTCGGGCGGTCGGCAAAGGGAGCAGCAGCGAACCGCGGCTGATCCACCTCGTCTACCGGCCGGAGGGCGCAACCGCGGAGACCAGGCAGATCGGCCTGGTTGGCAAGTGCATCACCTTCGACACCGGCGGCTATTCGATCAAGCCGTCCGACGGGATGTTGGAGATGAAGACCGACATGGCCGGCGGCGCGGCGGTGCTCGGCGCGATGACGGCCTTGCGAGCACTTGACTGCCGGCACGTGATCCATGGCGTGATTTGCGCGGCGGAGAACATGATATCGGGCGAGGCGTTCCGCCCCGGCGACGTCCTGACGGCAATGAATGGGGTGACAATCGAGATTCTCTCGACTGACGCCGAGGGGCGGTTGGTGCTGGCCGACGGACTGGTCTACACGGCCTGCCAA
>JBOGUE010000051.1:0-7611 GCA_050695955.1 Thermomicrobiales bacterium
TGGCGGGCAGCTTCATCTTCATGCTGAGCGCACTCACCGTGATCGGCACCTTGATCTCCGACATCTTGCTGGCGTGGCTCGATCCGCGCATCCGGTTTGGCTGAGGTCGACGATGAGCAAAGGAACCGACCCTCGCGCGAATCCGGGAGCAACGGCGGTCCCATCCGCGCGCGGGTCCACGGCCGCCACGGCGTCGGCAGTGTCCAAAGAGCAGCGTATCTACGTGGCCACCCAACGGCAACTCATCTGGCGCAAGTTCCGGAAGCACAAGCTGGCGCTCGCGTCACTTGTCTTCATCACGCTGATCTACCTGGTCGCGTTGTTCGCGGAGCCGTTGGCGCCGTTCGCTCCCGACACGTACAGCGCCAACTACACCTACGCACCACCGCAGCGCATCCACATCCTCGACCGCTCTGACGGCTGGGACTTTGGGCTCTATGTCTACGGATACGACGTGGAGCTCGATCAAGAAATGGCCCGCCGCACGTTCGTCATCGACGAGTCGGTCAAGATTCCCCTGACCTTCTTCCCCAAAGGAGAGCCGTACGAGCTCTGGGGTCTCTTTTCCATGGATCGCCACCTGATTGGGCCGAGCGACCCCGAGGCGCCGATGTATCTGCTCGGGGCAGATCGGCTGGGGCGAGATCAGCTCAGCCGCATCATCTATGGCACCCGCATCTCGATGTCGATCGGGTTGGTTGGGGTCGCCCTCAGTTTCGTCCTCGGAATCCTCATCGGTGGCATCTCCGGCTACTACGGTGGGCCGCTCGACGAGGTGATCCAGCGGGTGATCGAGTTCCTGACCTCGATCCCGACGATCCCCCTCTGGATGGGGCTGGCCGCCGCCGTCCCCGCGGACTGGCCATCGGTGCGCATCTATTTCAGCATCACGATTATCCTCTCGTTCATTGGCTGGACCGGCCTGGCCCGGGTCGTCCGCGGGCGCTTCCTCTCGTTGCGCGAGGAGGACTTCGTGACGGCCGCTCGCCTGGATTGCGTCGGCGAGCTGCGGATCATCGTCCGCCACATGGTCCCTTCCTTCCTCAGCCACATCATCGCCTCGCTCACCCTCGCCATCCCGGCCATCATCCTGGCCGAGACGGCGCTCAGCTTCCTCGGACTCGGGTTGCAGCCCCCCGTCGTCAGTTGGGGCGTGCTGCTGCAGGAGGCGCAAAACGTGCGCACGGTGGCGACCGCGCCCTGGTTGCTGACGCCGGCGCTGGCCGTCATCGTTGCCGTTCTGGTCTTGAACTTCTTGGGAGACGGGTTGCGCGACGCAGCCGACCCCTACGGGAGATAGCGGCGTGGGAATTGCCGAAGAACCTCTCCTTGAACTGCGCAACCTCCAGACCTATTTCTTCCTGGAAGACGGCGTCGTCAAAGCGGTCGACGGCGCGCATCTCCAGGTGAAACGGGGCGAGACGTTGGGCATTGTCGGCGAGAGCGGCTGCGGCAAGAGCGTGACAGCGCGCTCGATCCTGCAAGTCGTTGACCCGCCGGGCCGGATCGTCGGCGGCGACGTGTTGTTTCGGCGTCACGGTGAGAACGGCCAAGAACCGGAAGTCGTAAATCTTGCCAGGATGCATCCGCGCGGCCGAGAGATGCGGGCGATCCGCGGCAAGGAGATCTCCATGATCTTCCAGGAGCCGATGACGTCGCTCAGCGCCCACTATTCGATCGGCAACCAGATCGCCGAGAACATTCTCCAGCACATGCCGGTGGACAAGCGCGAGGCACGGGAGCGAACCATCGAGTTGCTGCACCAGGTGGGGATCCCTCGTCCCGAGCGGCGGGTGGACGACTACCCGCACCAGTTCAGCGGCGGGATGCGCCAGCGGGCCATGATCGCGATGGCCATCGCCTGTAATCCCAGCCTCCTCATCGCCGACGAGCCAACGACCGCGCTCGACGTGACGACTCAGGCCCAGATTCTCGACCTCCTCCGGAGCACACAGGAGCAGTTGGGCATGGCGATCATCATCATCACGCACGATCTGGGCGTCGTCGCCGAGATGGCCGACAATGTCGCCGTGATGTACCTGGGCAACGTCGTCGAGACTGCCGACGTCGACTCCATCTTTCACGATCCCAAGCATCCGTACACGCGGGCGCTGCTCCGGTCGATCCCGACGATTGGTCTCGAGACGCGCCAGCGGCTCGACTCGATCACAGGCATGGTCCCGGACCCCTTTACCCGCCCGACCGGATGCACGTTTCATCCACGCTGCCCAGCTTTCATGGAGGGCCGCTGCGACCAGCAGGTGCCAGAATCAGTCCAGATCGGGAATGGTCGGGACGTGAGCTGCCTGCTCTACAACGGGGTTGCGCAACGTGCAGCAAACGACTGATCAACACACCGACGTCCTCCTCGAAATCCGGAACCTGAAGATGCACTTCCCAATTCGGAGGGGCATCGTCCAGCGCACGGTCGGGTACGTGAAGGCGGTTGATGGAATCAGCTTCTCGATCCGGACCGGCGAGACGCTCGGCCTGGTGGGCGAGTCGGGCTGTGGCAAGACGACGACGGGCAATTGCATCCTCCGGAATTACAAGCCGACCGACGGTGAGATCCTCTACCATCGGGCGGATGGGTCGGTCGTCGATCTCGCGCGGCTCGGCGGCGCCGACCTGCGGCCGTACCGCCGTGAGGTGCGTCTGATCTTTCAAGATCCCTACTCGTCCCTGAACCCGCGCATGAACGTTCTGGACATCATCGGAGAGCCGCTCAAGATGACCCGCGTCGCGAGGGGACGAGAGCTGGAGGACCGGGTTGCGATGCTCCTCGAGCGAGTCGGACTCCGGCCCGAGTACATGCGCCGCTATCCCCATGCCTTTAGCGGCGGCGAGCGCCAACGGATCGTCATCGCCCGGGCGCTCTCCCTCGATCCTCGCCTGGTGGTTGCCGACGAGCCAGTTTCCGCCCTCGATGTTTCGGTGCGGGCCCAGGTGCTCAACCTCCTCCAGGACCTCCAGGCGGAGTTCCAGTTGACCTATCTGTTCGTCGCGCACGACCTGAGCGTCGTCAATTACCTGTGCGACTCCGTGGCGGTCATGTACGTCGGCGAGATCGTCGAGCTGGCGGAGACGAAACGGCTCTATGCGTTCCCGCGCCATCCGTATACGGAGGCGCTCCTATCGGCCGCGCCAAAGCCGGACCCACGTCTGCGCTCGGAGCGCATCATCCTGAAGGGTGATGTTGCCGACCCAGCGCATCCGCCGAGCGGCTGCTACTTCCACCCGCGATGCCGGTACGCCGAGGACCGTTGCGCGGTCGAGCGGCCGCTACTGCGCGAGATCGAGCCAGGTCACTACGTCGCCTGCCACTTTGCCGAGCAACTGCAGCTTCGCGGCGTCTCCGCGCCGGCCGTGCGTTGAGCGAAAATCTGCCAGGAGGATGCCAGCGCTTTGTCTTTCTCCTAAGCCGTGATCTGAGGTTTGGATGGATGAAGCCGTCCCTATGTTGACGGCGCAGTCGGAGGCATGAGCGTGTGAAGCTGGAACGCCATCTCGGCAACCCGATTCTTTCGCCGATTCCCGATCACGACTGGGAATCGCGGACGGTTTTCAACTGCGGTGTGGCGCGGGTGGACGGCTCCGTGGTGCTGATCTACCGGGCGCAGGGGCAAGGCAGCGACGTCTCGCGCCTCGGGTTTGCAGTGAGCACCGACGGGTATCAGTTTGCCCGGCTTGACCAGCCGGTGTTCGTGCCGGAGGCGGCGATCGAGGTCAACGGTGTCGAGGATCCGCGCTTGACCTGGATCGATGGCCGCTGGCACATGCTCTACACCGCCTGGTCGCCGGAGAATATCCAGGTCGCCATGGCCTCGACGACCAACTTCTTCACCTGGCAGCGGCACGGCGTCGTGATTCCGGGGCCGGACAACAAGGACGCGGCGCTCTTCCCGGAGAAGGTCGGCGGGCGCTACGTGATGTTCCACCGCATCCCGCCGGCGATCTGGCTCGCCTACTCGGACGACCTGGTCCACTGGGGCGACTACGTCAAGATCATGGAGCCGCGACCCGGCAATTGGGACGAATGGAAGGTTGGCGCGGGCGGCCCGCCGCTGAGGACCGAGCGCGGCTGGCTGGTGATCTACCACGGCGTCAGCCCGGACCGCGTCTACCGCCTCGGCGCCGCCCTGCTCGACTTGGAGGATCCGTCGAAGGTGCTCAATTGGCCGGCCGCGGCGATCCTCGAACCGGAGGAAACGTGGGAGCTGGAGGGCGATGTCCCGAACGTCGTCTTCACCTGCGGCGCCGCCGAGTTGGACGGCACGTACTTCGTCTACTACGGGGGCGCGGACACGGTCATCGCCGTCGCCACCGCCGACCGCGAGGCGCTTCTCGACTTCGCGGCGAACGGACCCGCATTTTCCCGCGCGTAAGGGACCGGCGGTGGCGTGTATGATTGCGATCAAGCGACGGTATCTGGTCGTCGGATCGGGAGCATGCCATGTTGGTCGCAACACGACCGCTTACCTACGAAGACATTCCAACTCCCCCACCCGACAGCGGTGAGCGCTACGAATTGATCGGAGGGGAGATCGTCGTGACGGCAGCGCCGGCACCCGTGCATCAGCGTCTTGCCCTGCGGCTAATTCGCGACGTTGACGCCGGCGTCGTCCAGCCGGGCTATGGCGAACTCTTTATCGCGCCAACGGACGTCTGGCTCACGCCGTACGACACCGTCATCCCCGATCTCTTTGTGATCGCGACCGGCAGCACGGCGGTCGTGGGTGATCGGTATGTCCAAGGGCCGCCAGACCTTATCGTCGAAATCCTGTCGCCCTCGACCAAGGGGCGGGATCGGGTGCGCAAGGCCGCGCTCTACGCAACTCATGGCGTTCCCGAATACTGGCTTGTCGACCCGGAAACGAAGTCGATCGCGGTGCTTGGTCTCAACAATGGACGATATGAGCCAATGCGGCAGGAGCCTGGCGTGGTGCGCTCGGCGCTCTTCCCCAGCCTGACGGTTGATCTGGCGGTGCTCTTCGCCGGCCTGTAGTTCCCTTCACGTCAAGAGGAACGCGGCCACCACGTTCCACACCTGATACAAGTGTGTCACGTCTTTGGCGACGAGTATGTAACAGGGTGGTGCGGAGGGGTGATGGCAACCGTTACGATTCGTGTGCCAGACACGACACACGTCAAGCTTCAGCGGATGGCGACGGAGGAGGGAAGGGCCATCGGCCAAGTCATTGATGATTTGGTCGACCGCTACGAGCGCGATCGCTTTTTTGAGGAGATGGCGGAAGATTTCGCGCGCCTCCGCGCCGATCCGGTCGCGTCCGCGGAATACGACGCGGAGCTTGCCGTCTGGGATTCTACGCTGCTCGATGGTCTCGAAAATCTGCCTTACGTGGAGCCTGCTGACCCCGAGGCGAGTCGATGAGCGACTACGTCCTCCGAGGCGAGGTGTGGGATGTCGACTTTGATCCGGTCGTAGGGCATGCACAGGGAGGGCGACGACCAGCGCTGATTGTCTCCAACGACCGGCTCCATGCGATCCCGAGTGCCCTGGTCACAATCCTTCCCATTACAACGCGCGATCGTGGCATTCGTGCTCATGTCCGGGTTGCGCCCCCGGAAGGGGGACTGACTGCTCCGACCGTCGTCATCACAGAGCAGGTGCGAACGATCAGCCGACTTCGGTTGGTGCGCCGGCGCGGCGCGGTGAGCGAGCAGGCGCTGGCGACAGTTGAACGCCGCCTACGGTACTTCCTCGATCTCTAGCAACGTGATGCCTGGTTCGTCGTCCGGTTGACTTCCGTAGATCCCTAGATCCCTTCACGTCAAGAGGAACGCGATGTCGCCCGGTTGCACGGGTGGCGACTCGCGGCGGACCATGATGACGCCGGGGGACGGGGCGCGCAGCTCGGCGAGCGTCTTCCCGGTCGGGTCTTCGACGACGCCGAGGAGGTCGCCGGTCGAGACGCGGTCGAGGAGATTGACGCACGGCCGCAGGAAGCCGGCGATGGGCACGGAGAGGCTCTGGTCAACGTCGCCGTCGCCGGCGAGGTCGTGGTCGATTTCGGCGCGTGGCGCTTCGCCTGGCAGCATCGCCAGGTACCGCATCACGTTCATGGCGCCAAGGGCATAGCGATCGGCCACGTCGTGGTGCAGCCAGCCGCCGCTCGGGCTCTCGGTGTAGAGCCAGGGGATGCCCCGCGCGTGTGGTCCGGAGAGGGTGCGGCCGGGCGCGACCCGCTCGTGGCCCCAGACGACCGGCAGACCGAAGCGGAGCGCGGCCTCGCGCGATTGGCGGGCCGCATCGCCGTCGCCTTTGGCGTAGCCGGCGAGGAGCGGCATCGACATCCGGCTGCCGGAGCTGTGGAGATCAATCAGGAAGTCGGCCTTGCTCACTACGGACTCGGTGAGGACGTGGGCGATCCGCTCGCTGACGGCGCCGTCCGGGTGACCTGGGAAGATGCGGGACAGGTTCAACCCATCGACTGGACTCTCGCGGGTTCCAGCGCCAAAGGCGGGCGGATTGCAGAGCGGGACGCCGGCAAACGTGCCGCGCAACTCAGAGAGATTGAGATCACGGAAGACGGCGCGGACCGCGGCCATGCCCTCGTATTCGTCGCCGTGGACGCCGCCGAGGACGACGATGGTGGGGCCGTCCGTTTTGCCGCGGGCGACGAGCAGCGGCAGGCGCAGGGGCGAACCGTCGGGCAGATCGCATACGTCCAGCCAGCGGCGCTCCTGTGCGCCCTTCTCCAGCGAATCGACGCTCCTGGACGGTGGCATGTCGCTCCCCTGGGTCTCCAAACGGCGGCCGCGATTCGACGTGGCGGTGAATCGACCCGCACGGTATCTTCTCGCGGATCGAACCTTTTCGCCGGTGCCTGCTACTTAAGGGGTATCAGGCAGTTTGCCGGTCCGTCGCTTGTCGCGTGGGTGCGTCCGCCATGCTCGATCCGCGTCCTGATTCACATGCAGAGCGGGACCTTGCCCACTTGGCCGAAATCGCGGCCGGAGATCTGGATGCCTTGGGCGCGCTCTATGCTCGCTATGGCGGCGAGCTCTTCGCCTACATCCGCCACCTCACAACAAACACCGGGCAGGCCGAGGAGGTCCTTCAAGACACGCTCTATGCGGTCTGGACCAGCGCCGAGCGCTTCGCGGCCCAGGGCACGGTTCGTGGCTGGCTCTTCGGTGTCGCCCGCCGGCAGGCGCACAACGCACGGCGGCGGCGCGAGCTGACGCTCGTGCGGCCCGAGCATCTGGACGACGAAGCGTGCCGCGGGCCGAGCGTCGAGGACCTGGTGATCGCCGGGGCGGAGCGGGACGCGTTGCTGGCGGCGGTCGACGCACTCGGTCCCATGCAGCGCGAGATCCTCGTCTTGACCTTCCTCCACGACTGCTCGTACCAGGAATTGGTCGACGCGCTTGGCGTGCCGCTGGGGACGGTCAAGAGCCGGTTGCACGCCGCCAAACGACAACTACGCGCCGCCCTCCGCGGCGAAGGGATCGAGCGATGAGCACGACCGTGGCCGCGCCGCCCGCGGACGACACCCACGTCTCCGACCTGCTGCCCGCCTTCGTCAACGGCACCCTCGACGACGCGTCCGTCACCGACGTCGCGCGCCACCTCGCGGAGTGCGCCGC
>JBOGUE010000052.1:0-4140 GCA_050695955.1 Thermomicrobiales bacterium
TAGAAGTTGAGCACCATCGCGGTCGAGGTCAGGGCGCATCCCGCCGCCCCGATCGTGTCGCCCAGCTCTTGCATGACGGCGTCGGCCCACCGCGGGTCGTTCTGGCTGAAGATCGGCAGCTCGCACGGCTGCTTTTCCGGCAACTCCTCGCCCTGCTTCTTCTTCAGCTTGCCGGAGTTCAGATCGACGTTGTAGTGGACCATCCGCCGACCGGTCTGGTCGGGTATGTCGAAGCTGAGGCTAGCGCCGTCCTCCGACCAGACCAGCGGGTTCGGATTCGAGCCGTAGAAGGCTTGCGGCGAGATGGGCTCTTCGGTTGGGACGGGGACGAGTTCGCCGGTAGCGATGTGAACCACCCAGAGTTCGACGTAGTCCCCATTTTTCTTGGCGAATGCCAGCCGGCTGGCATCGGGCGACCAGACGGGCGTCGCCGGGAAGAACCCCGCGGGGATGGTCGCCAGGTCTCGTTCCTCGCCGGTGGCAATGTCGACAACGGTGATCCGGGCGTTGTTCATTAACTGGTCATCGGCTTTGACGTAGGAGACCAGGCGACGGTCGGGTGAGGTCGCGGCAAACTTGGCAAATTGGCCGGGCGCTTCGTCCTGATTAAGCGGCTTGATCTCGGCCCACGATCCGTCGACCCCACGGGCGTAGAGAACGACGTCGCCGTCCTCGTACCGCATCGTCGCCATCGCGCCGGGCACCGGCGGGGCGACGACGGGCGGCAATGCGGCGCTGGCCGCGCCGCCGCTAAGCGACCAAAAGGGAACCGCGCCGAAGATCACGGCCATCGCCAGGCCCCAGGCCGGTAACGCCGCGATTACAGCCCGCGGCCAATGGTCGAGCCGGCGCCAGGGATCGACGACAAGTCGAGCCGTTTCCCGCAGGAAGCCGATCATGGCGCGGCCCTCCCCGACCCGACCCAGGGGAAGGCGATCCCGACGTTCGGACCGAAGGAGGCCACGACGATTGCGCGACCGTCGTCGATCGCCTGACTGATTGCGCGCTCGGGACTAATCTCGGCAGCGATCAACGTAGTTGGCGACCAGGGAGCGAGGCTCACCAGCGACCCCCCGGTCCGGTAGTACCAGGTCACCAGTACCGAGCCCGCTCCCTCGGACGCCCGCGGGTTGGCGGGAATAGGCGTCGGCGTCGGCACGACTGGGTTCGTTTCACCGAACGCGTCGGTGCCGCCCGCGAACGGCGTCGGCCGCGGCCCCGTCTGCCCGTCGAACGCTGTCTCTCGCTCGGACGCGCTCGACGCCCAGGTCAGTGTTCGCACCGGGCTCGGCATCGGCAAGCGCCTTGGTGCAACCCCCCGGCGATCAACGACATACAGCGCGGCGTCGTCGAAGATCGCGGCCACGACAGTGCCACCGTCGGGGCTGACGGTAACCGCCGTGACGGGGCCGGTGAGTGCCACTTCGGCGGCCGTGCCGGACGCCACGTCGAGGAGGTCGACCTTCGCGGCGCGCGGACTGAAGAGCGGATAGTGGACGGCGACCGTCGAGCCGCCGATCGCGCTCAAGCTCATGCCGGCGGGTGCCGCGACGAGCTTGCTCGTCCAGCGGGCCGAGCCGAGTGTCGCGCCGGTCGTCGGCACCGCCACGACGATGGGGCTCGGTTTGGAGCAGGCAATGAGCAGCGATGGCACGACTTGATCCTCGGCGGCTGTCGATCGCTCGTGGCCGACGACCGCGACCGCTTGCTGGCAGGTCGGTGGCATCGTGACCGGCGATCCCAATCTGAGCGCTGAGGGCGTCGCCGCGGCCGATGCGGCCGGCGACGCGGCAGGTGAGGCGGCCGGCGATGCTGCTCCGTTTTCGGGCAGGTTACTCAGATCGAGGGCGCGCATGGCGCCGTCGTCGGCGACGCCGAAGATGGCGGTGCCGGCGATGGCGACAGAGATCGGGCGGATGCCCAACGTCCCGGCGAGATGCCACCGATTCTCATCAGAGCGATAGAGCCAGACGTCACCTGCGTCGTTGACGACCGCTGATGCCCGGAGTATCCCGCCCTCCGCGACCAGCGGCAGCGCCTCCCCGCCAATGCCCGCCGCGACCGGCTGGACCGCTTGTAGTACGCGCACGCCGACTTGCCGCCGGATCGTCGAGCCGCCCGAGCTCGACGCTTCCAACAGGATCGCGACGTCCTCTTTGGCGATAAAGCGGAAAACGCCGGCGCGTGAGAGCAGCGGCGTCGATCCCGGCGGCGCGGGCACCGTCTGCACCGACACGGTCGTGGCTTGGGAGACGGCCCAGCGCACCACGACTTCGTCGCCGACGCGCGCCGGGTTCGGGGATGCCGCCAACAGGTCGACCCGCGGTAGCGCGTCGGTATACTGGGCGCTGCTCTGGGCGACCGCGCCTTGAGCGCTGTTGCCGCTGGTCGATCCGTCGAGCGGCGGAGCGACCACCCCCGTGTCGCTTGGCTGCGGGATGATCACCATCGCCGGTGTCGGCAATGTCTGGTCCGCGGGTTGTGCGATTTCGATCGCGACCTCTTTGGTGGCCGATCCACCGGTATTGTTCGCGATCAGATAGTAGATCGTCGTCTCGGCGGGCCGCTGAACGTCGATCGTTCCCTCCGCCGGCAGGCCGGAGCGAACCTCGTCGCCGACGATCTCGACCGACTCCGCGCCGTCGATTGTCCAGCGCAGTTGCACCGTTTCGGGCGGGCTCGCGTCCGGCGCGGTGAGATCGATGCGCGGCGGATCCGCGGCGAATTCGACGATTGCCGGAGGCGCGGTCAGCATCTGGGCGCCGACTGTCACCTGAACCGTGCCCACGGCGCTGCCCGCGGCGTTGGTTGCCGTCATCGAGTAGACCGTTGAGGCCTCGGGTTGGAGGATCACGGAACCGATCGGCGCCAGAATCGATCCGTCCCCGGGCTCGATTGTGACCGCCGCGCCTTGCCCAACCACAGACCAATTGAGCACCACGCTCTGTCCCGGCGCAATCTCCGCCGGTTCGGCCTCGAAGTAGCCGATCGTCGGCGGCTGGGGCTCGATTTGGAGGGAAACGGTGCTGGTGCGGCGATGATCGCCACTGATTGCGGTCAGGATATAGGTAATTGCCGACTCCCCGGCGGTGATCGTGACCTCGCCCTCGCGCGCGACGCCACCTGGCGCCGGGGCGATCGATACCGACTCGGCCCGCGACACCTTCCATTTCAGCGTAACTTTGCCGCCGGGGTCAATGACAGCCGGCTGGATCACGAACTGTTCGATGATCGGCGCCGGCGCGTCGTCTTCGCCGCCGAAGGCGCGAGCCGCGGTGATGCCGAGGGTAAGCAGGAGCGGGACGATCCAGAGGAGGTGCCAAAGATGGGCGGGACGCCAGGACACACGCCGCGCAAAGGCGAGACGGGACCCCGGCGCGCTGAGTTGCTGGTCAGATGGCGCTGCTTGCTCCGGCGCACGGCGAGAGCGGGCAATACGCCTCAGCAGGCGCCTCACGGTTCAAGCCCCAGCAGTTCGCCGGCCTGGTGCGGCCAGCCAACGCGACGAAGTCGATCGACCCGACGGTTATGAGTCTATGCCTTGAGTGTAGCCTATCCTTCCCTATCTGTGAACATCAATTGCGAAGACGGAGCTATCCCGCGAGTCGGGATGTGGACAGTTCGCGCCGGGGCAGGCGCGGGGAAATGGCATTGGAGACGGGGAGTGTGAAGCAAATGCGGGTGCCCTCACCAGGCGTGCTCTCCGCCCGCACCCGGCCGCCTTGCGCCTCAACCAGTTGCTTCACGATGGCGAGACCGAGTCCCGAACCTCCGTCTTCTCGCGCCGCGCCGCCGCGATAGAAGCGATCGAAGATGTGCGGCAACTTCTCGGGCTCGATGCCGGTTCCGGTGTCCACCACTCGGACCTCGATCTCGTTGCCACCGGTCAACGGTTCAGCCTCGACGACGATTACGCCGCCTCGCGGCGTGTGACGCAGTGCGTTGTAAAGCAGGTTGTTCAGCACCTGCGTCACGCGCGTTGGATCAGCCATGACCGGAGGCAGGCTTTGGGCCGCTTGGGAACTCACACCGACCTTCGACTGCCGGTAGGCGAGCGGCTTGATCCCTTGCACCGCTTCCTCGATGAGATTGGGGAGGTCGACCCGCGACGGCTGGAACGGCAGGGCTGCTTCTTCTAGG
>JBOGUE010000053.1:0-6553 GCA_050695955.1 Thermomicrobiales bacterium
GCCCCGCTCATCCTGGCGCAGCAGGCTCTTGTCGACGAGGGAGGCGATGCCGTCGAGGACGTCAGGGGTCAGGAGCAAGGAGTCAGGGGTCAGGGACGGAGAGGCGTTCTCACCCTGGCCCCTGACTCCTGACTCCTGAACCCCGCAGACGAAGTCGGCGGCGTCGAGGGAGAAGCCGCGGGTGAAGACGGCGAGGCGACGGAAGAGGGCCTGTTCATCGACGTCGAGCAGATCGTAGGACCAGGCGATGGCGTCGCGCATCGTTTGGAGGCGGACGGGGAGGTCGCGCGGGCCGCCGGTGAGGACCTGGAGACGATTGGTGAGGCGGGCGAGCAACGCCTGTGGCGAGAGGACCTTGACGCGGGCCGCGGCGAGCTCGATGGCGAGCGGCAGGCCGTCGAGGCGGCGGCAGATCTCGGCCACTGCTTCGGCGTTCGCTTCAGTGAGGGCGAATTCGGGCCGGACGGCACGGGCACGTTGGAGGAAGAGGGCGACGGCGTGGTTCGCCTCGAGTTCACGTGGCTTCGCGGCGTGCCCCGCGGGCAGCGGCAGCGGCGCGACCGGAAACTCGTGCTCCCCGGTGACGTGGAGCGAGACCCGGCTGGTGACCAGCGCCTTGACGCTGGGGCTGGCGGCGAGGAGGGTGGTAATCTCCGGCGCGGCGGGCGCGACCTGTTCGAAGCTGTCGAGCACAAGCAGCAGCGACTGGTCGTGGAGCAAGCGCTGGAGGCGCTGCTCGATCGGTTCGTCGCCCTCGTCGCGCAGGTCGAGCACGCGGGCGATGGCGGGGAGGACGAGCGCGGGATCACGGACGGAGGCGAGGGAGACGAACCAAACGCCGTCGGGGAACGATTCCCGCAATTGAGCCGCGGCTTGCACGGCGAGACGGGACTTGCCGACGCCGCTCGGTCCGGTCAAGGTAACGAGCGGGACGTGCTCTTTGGCGAGCAAGGCACGGACGCCGGCAATCTCTTCGTCGCGGCCGATCAGCGGGGTGCGGGGCATGGGCAGGCGTGATCCGCCGTCGACATCCTGGCGGCGAAGGGGGGTGAGTATCGTTGGCCGAGTTTCCGGCGCCGCGGGCATGGGGGTGGACAACCATTCCTCCGATCAGCGAGTACATATCAGGCACATGATGATTTCGCGTGGGTGGAACGTCAACCTTCAGCCTTGGACTGCATTGCAGGTGCAGGCCGGTGTCCAGAAATGGAACGCGGGGGAACCCCGTTCCGTTCCACCGCGCGGCGGGCGCCGGCGCAGAATCTGCGAATGCCGGGGCGAGATGACGAAGTGTGTTTGAGGGGAGGGATGCACGGTGGCTGATGGCGCCACTCCGCTGCTCGTGGTCGACGTGCAGCAGGGGTTTCTGAATGAGTTCACACGACACATCCCGGCGCGGATCGCGCGGCCGATCGGACGCGGACGGTTCGCGCCGGTCCTCTTTACGCGGTTCATCAACGCGCCGGGCAGTCCCTACCGGGCATTTTTGGGGTGGGATGCCCGCGGCACCGAGCCGGAGACGACGATCGCGCCGGAGCTGACGTTTGCGAAGCCGGGGTACGCGGGCATCCCGGAGACCCTCGGCGCGTTACCGCGGGAGGGCGGGATCGAGCAATTGACGATCCGCGGGATCGACACCGACATGTGCGTGTTGAAGGTGGCGATGGACGTGTTCGACCTGGGCATCCGGCCGATCGTCCTCACCGACTGCTGCGCCAGCACGGCGGGGATGCAGGCCCACCTCGCTGGGCTGGCGGTGCTGGCTCGCAACATCGGGGCGGAGCAGTTGCGGGACCTGGGGATGAACGAGGGGATGCTGGGGGCGCCGAATGTGGTTGCGGCGGACGAGTAGAATCGAGACTGATCCTAAAGAAGACGGCGAGGAGGGACGATGGACCTCGTCGAACGAGTCTCACGGACGGCGACAGACCTCCGGCAGCACGATTGGCGAACGGACGTCGAGCATGGGGCGATGTTCGGTGCGGTCGCCTGCGGCGGGCTGATCATGTTCTTTGCGCCGATGAAGGTGTCGCGGACGTGGCGCGACCAGCCGGAGAACGACGGGTTCATCTGGACGGTCGGCGCGGCGGATTGGTCGGCCTGGGTCTTTCTCGGCGCATTCCTTGCGCTGGTCGCGCTGGCAGGGGCTGGTTTTGCCGGGATGACCGGGATGGCGCTGTTGGAGCGCCTGCGCCCCTGGGCCGCGCTGCTGCCGACCGCCATCTTCGCCGCCGTGGCCCTCTTTAGCGGAGACTACTGGCGGGATCTGCAATATGAAAAGCGCCATCCGATCGACTTTGGCGTCTACAGCACGAACTATGTCATTTCCGGGGACGAGGCGTCCGGGTTCGTGGCGGTTCTGGCGGCGGTTGGGGCAATGACGTGTCTGGCGCTGGCCGGATTGTGGCGGCGTCACGACTAGGGCGCGTTGCTCACCCCGTCATTCCCCGCGCCCTTTCGTCGTCATCTTGAGTAGTCTGTCAAGGACAAGGTGTCCGGTTACCGCCGTCATGCTGAGGCAGCGAAGCATCCCCCGGCGAAGCCGACCCGTCAGCTGCCGATGCGCTTTGCGCGGGGATGCTTCGCCCGCGGCCTCAGCATGACGAACGAACCCGACAGCTTCGCCGTGACAGACTACTGAGCGAAGTCGAAGGATCTGCCTCTATTGATGGACGTCCCTCATGAGAGGCAGATGCCTCGACTTCGCTCGGCATGACAATAAATCCTATCGCACCAGGATAAACGGGCTATACTGATCTCCATCATGATCGCACGAGGCGGGAGGTCTTCCGTATGGCGCACCCCTCCCAACCAGGGCCTCGCCCGGAGGTGGTCCGGCTGTTTCTGCTCGGTGGGTTCCGGGCGGAACGGGGTGGCGACGCCGTGCCGGTGGACGCCTGGCAGCGCCGCGCTGGTCGGCAGTTGGTCAAACTGTTGGCCACGACGCCGGGGCACCGGCTGCATCGCGAGCAGGTGCAGGACCTGCTGTGGCCGGACTTGACGCCCGAGTCGGCCGCGGGCGCCCTGCGGAAGGCGCTTCACCATGCACGGCACGCCCTCGAGCCGGCACTAGCGCCGCGTGGGGACTCCTCCTACCTCATTGCCGGCGACGTCGTCGCGCTGGCCGGCTCCGCCGTCTGGATCGACGCCGATGCGTTCGAAGCCATGGCCGAGTTGGCGCTGGCCGGCGGAGATGAAGCGACGCTCGCGCGGGCGCTGGACAATTACCCTGGCGAACTGCTGCCAGAGGACCAGTACGAGGAATGGACTGCCGCGCGCCGATCGCGCCTGGCGGAGTTGCAAACACGGCTGCTGCTGCGCCTGGCGGACCTCCACGAGCAGGCTGGCCATGCCGGCGCGGCCATTGATCGCCTGCGGCAGGTCCTGACGACCGAGTCCGGGCGGGAAGACGCCCATCGACGACTCATGCGTATGTACGCCCTCGCGGGACACCGGCACCAGGCGCTACGGCAATACCAGGCGTGTCGTGCGGCAGTGAGCCGCGAACTCGACACCGCGCCTGAACATGAGACGGAAGCCCTCTACCAGGAGATTCTAGCTGGTCGCGTTGTCGCCGACCCGAAAACCGACGCCCCGCCGGACGCCAAACGTCCACTGCCGATCGCGGCCCGCCGCAAGGCGTCCGGCATGATGGTCGGCCGGGATCAGGCGTTCGGGTCCGTGATCGAGGCGATGCGGGGCGCCGTGGCTGGACGTGGGGCGCCGTGGTGATCGGCGGCGAGGCCGGGGTTGGCAAGAGCCGGCTCGCGGCTGAGGCGGCGCGGCGGGCGCACGACCACGGCATCCTCGTGCTGTGGGGCGCGGCCTACGAGCAGGAAGGCCAACTCCCGTACGGCGCGATTGTCGAGGCGCTCGACGGCGTGGTGGTGAGTCAGGCGCCCGCGGCGCGGGAACGACTTTTGAGACGGTTTCCGGACCTGTCCGGACTCCTCCCTTCGCTGAGAGGCGCCGGGATGGCCGGGGGCGCGCCGCACGACTTTGCGGAAACAGGCGCCAACCGGATGCGGCTCTTCGCTGCCATGGTGGCGCTACTGGATGAGCTGCGCGGTGGGCAACCGCTGATGCTCGTCCTGGACGATCTCCATGCTGCCGACGCATCGATCCTCCAGGTCTTCTATCACCTGGCGCGGATGGCAGGAGAGCGGCCCTGGTTCCTCGTCGGGACGTATCGCGCGGGCGCCGTGGCGGAGGGGAGCGAACTCAAGCGCCTGCTCACGGCTGCCGTCCGCGAGCGGGTCGCGTCGCGGGTGGAGCTTGACCGGCTGAACCGGGACGAGACGGATCGCCTCGTCGCCAGTCTGCTGCCCGGTGGGGTGACGCCGCCGGAGTTGCTCGAAGCGTTTTTCGCTCGTTCGTTGGGGAACCCGCTTTTTGTGCGCGAACTGGTGCAAACGATGCGGAGCGAGGGAGCGCTGACGCTCGCGGACGGGCGGTGGACGATCGCGGCAGACGCCACCGCTGCCGTGCCGCGGCAGGTGCGGGACGTGATCGACGCGCGCGTCGACCGCCTGGGCACTGACGCGCGGCGAGCCTTGACGCTCGTCGCCACTGCCGGCGCGGCCTGTTCGTTCCAGCTCCTGCGCGATACGGGCGAGCTGACGGAGTCATCGCTCCTGGACGCGCTCGATCGCGCGCTGGCGGCGAATCTGCTCGACGAACAAGGCGATGGGTACGCGTTCCACCATCCACTGGTGCGGGCAACGCTCTACGACGGGCTTTCGCGCGCCAGCAGGGCACGCCTGCACGCCGCGCTGGCGGCGGCGATCGAACGCCAGATCGACCAGGCGCCCACCGGTCAGCCGGCGCCGATTGAGGCGCTGGCGCACCACTGGGCGGTGGCCGGTGAGTCCGCCCGCGCGATCCCGTACCTGGTGCAGGCAGCCGATCGGGCGGCGGCGGTGTACGCGAATGCCGAGGCCATCGACCGGCTGTGCCAAGCGCTCTCGTTGCTGGACGAATTCGACAGACCACTGGATACCTCCCCGTGCGACCGTTGCGCGATCCTGGAGCGGCTGGGCGATCTGCACGACCTTGTGGGGGAGGCCGGGGCGGCGCGCGCAACGTATGCCGCGGCGATCGCGGCGGGCGGCCTGAACCCGTTGGACAGCGCGCGATTGCGGCGCAAATGCGCCCGGCAGGCGCTCTTCGTGGGCGCGTTGGCCGCCTCCGACGTGCTGCTCGACGAGGCAGAAGCAGGCCTCATTGAAGCGGTGGAAACCCAGGATGCGCTGGCGGAACGGGCGCGCATCCTGATCGCGCGGGCGCAGTGTGATTTCCTGGCATTTCGCTTCTCCGCTGCACTTGCGGCTGGCGAGGAAGGTCTGCGGCTGGCCGAGGAGGCCGCGTCGGCGCCCGATGTGGCGCGGGCGTGCGAGATGGTGGCGATGGCGTGCCTGCCGCTCGGTCAGTGGCAGCGCGGGCTGGAGTTCGAGCAGCGCTCTGGCGCCCTGACTGACCTCAACGGGGTCGTCCGGGAAACGGCCGACGTGCACCTCTGTCTGAGTGAGTACCACCTCTACGGCGACCGCCCGGCAGAGACAGCCCGGGCATTCTTGCGCGCGTTGGGCGAGGCCGAGCGGATCGGCGCGACCCGGTCGCTGGCGCTCTGCCATTACTACCTCGGGAACATGGCCTATTTCCGGGGCCGATTCCCGGAGGGGGTTGCCCGTTTGGACGAGGCGATCCAACTCTACCGCCAGGTTGGATCGGCATCCGGCGAAGCGATCGCGCTGATGATGCGGGGCGTCACGCTGACCGCTCTCGGCCGGCTCGACGAGGCACGGCAGGGGATGGAGACTGGTCTGGAGGCGGCGGCGCACGGCACGCTGCGGTCCCACGCGCTCATTCGCCTCTACGCCGGTCTGGGGCGGAACCGGCTCGACGCCAACGACGCGATTGGCGCGCGGGAGTATGCCGAGCGGGCTATGGACCTGGCAGAGGAGCCGAGCGACTGCATCTGCTATGCCGCGTTCCTGCCGGTGGCAACGGCCGCCTTCGCGCTGACGGGGGATCTGGAGCGGGCGTCCGCACTAGGAGACCGCGCGCTGGCGCAAGCCCGCGCCATCAATACTCCGCCCCTCCTCTGCATGGCGCAGCAGGCCACCGCGATGGCGCACGCGATGACGGGCCGGTGGGATACGGCCTTCGCGGCGCTGGACGACGCGCGCCGGCTGGCCGAGGAGCACGGCTTTCCGTACGAGTTGGGGCGGACGCTCCTGATGCGATCTTTCGTCCATATGCAGCGGCGCAGCGGGCGCGACCTGGCCGCGGCGAGCGCGCTGACGGCGGAAGCGTGGCCGATCCTGCTCCGGCTCGGCGTCCGCGCCAGCGCCGCGCAGGCGCGTTCCTCGCTCGGCTTTATGCGCGGCCAATATGGGCGGCAGGCGACGAGGCGGAAGGCGGCAGAGCTTGCCGTCCCGAGGGACCGAGGGATCGGCAAGAGAGGCGGCAAGGCGACAAGGTAGGCGACACCCCGTCATACCGAACCACCGCGCGGAGAAACCCGGAGATACTTGCCCGGTCTCCGCGTGAC
>JBOGUE010000054.1:0-8705 GCA_050695955.1 Thermomicrobiales bacterium
ACATAGTCGAGCCCGCCGACGCGCACGACCTGGCAACGGGATGCCGACTGTCCATCGGGAACGGATAGCTCGTAGGTTCCCGCGGGAAGATCGTTGAAGGCGATCGCGCCTTCCTGGTCGGTGACGCCATCGAACCGTTCGCCGGTTTCGACGTTGGCGAGCACGACGTTTGTCTCGGCCAGCGGTGTCGAGCTCACGGGGTCGTCACCTTCGACGCAGAGCGGACCCGCGCTCCCTGGATTCGCTCCAACACGTGCCACGCTGGCGCCGTCGGGACAGGCTGTGAGATGGACCGTCACCGACAGCGAATCGGTCCTCCCCACGCTAAACGGGCGCTCTTCCGGACGTTGAACCGCGGCCACGATGAACCGGGCTTCACCACCATCGGCCCGAGCGAAGCCGGTGGTGCCGGTGGGGCTGCCAGTTGGGAGAAGCACCGCTTCACCAGCGCTGATCGTTCCCCCGGTCTCTTCCGGCAGGATACTCACGGATCCCTCGAGGACGAGCAGCATCGCGGGGTAAGGGGTCGAAAAAGCGATGGCGGCGCCGTCGCTCACCGTGCCTCCGACCGCTCGCACGACCTCAGAGGAGGAGTCGCCGAAGAGTTCGAAGGGTTCGCCGGCAACGACTAACGTATCGCCGCCGGGGTCGGACGCTTCCGCGGCCGGAACAAGGGCAATCCGGTAGTAGGGCACGGCGCCATCGCCCAGGCTTTCGCGCTTGGTGGTGCTATCGTCGGCTACATAGAACGCCTCCCCCGGGCCGAACTCCAACGCTCGTCCGGTTTCGCTGACTGTTGTCAAGATCGGCTCGGCGAAGGGCACGCCAAAGCCGAGCGAGCGCGTCTCATCTTGCGCCTGACCTTGAGGCTCGGCGACGTCTTGCACGACTCGCCAGGCCACACTATTTCCGATGGACGCGGGAATCTCGCCCTCAGCCAGCAGGGCCACGTCGGACTCTGCTTGACGATCGGGTGTCTCGGACTGGGCGCTAACGGAAACCGCGCCCAATGGCATGCTTGCCATAGGTGCGAGGATCAGGGCGAGAAACAACGTCTCGATTCGTTGCCTTATCATCGATTCCTCCCAATTCGAAGCGAATGTCGCGACGGCAATCCTTCATATGGTTGGAATGCCTTCGCCCCAAAGGATGACGGCTCGCCTGCCCCCATACACGGCGGCATCTGGACCGGTCCCGCTGCCGTTTCCATTGGCAGCGAAAGTCGGTCTGTGTCACCTGGAATCGCGATGTTGAGCGTCAGCGGATAGGCAGGTTCACCCTCGCACCAATTCGCCCAGCGAAACTTCGACGCTGCTTGGTCGCCTGGGCGGATCGGCGCTGAGCGAAACGGTTCGGTCTGTTCTGTCGTGGACTCGATGACGAGCGTCCCTTCGGCGTCGTAGACCTGGAGATGCGGCACGCCTGCCGCGACGCAGACGCCGTTGCGCTCATTGGTCAACAGCACGGTTCCGTAGCGATTACCGGCTCCCGCGTTCCAATCGCCGAAGCTGGCTCTGATGTCCTCTACCTGGCACAGGGGCGGCACGTCCGACGGCGGTTCGTCCTCTTGGATCGTCGCCGCGAGGATGCGAGCTGCTCCGCCCTCTTCCCCGACTGCATAGGCCCCGCTGAAGCGGTGGATCGAGGCATCGTTGTGCCAGGCGGTGAGCGTCACCTGTACGTCTTCGTGGTCGCCCGTATATTGGGTATGGTCAACGCCGACCTGGACATAGGCCGTGTCCGCGTATCCATCGACGAAATCGTCGAATGGTTGTTGCGCTTGCACAGCGGCCCCGAGCAACGCGTACGCCTGCTCATACTGATAGGTCGCGACCGCGAGATAGTACCGCTCGACGACGTCCGCACCTGCCTTCGTGTGTTGTGCGGCAGGACTGGCCGCGCCCCGATTCACCATCAAGGACGCGGCGGCCGTGCCGGCAAGCGCCCCGAGGAGCGTGCGGCGTGATTGGCGGTTGCCAAGCAGCCTTGTGAGCGAATCAAATCGACGATCATCCATGTCAAATCTCCTGTATGTGACCCGTGGGGCGGCGTCCGTGTCCAGGGCGTATGCCTCCCCACCCCATCCGGACGCATACGGGCTGCCATTGGTTCCGTACCGCGCGCTTGGCTGGTAGACGGTGAGTGGCGTGACTTGGGCTTCACAGGACCAGAAGTGCTGGTACGATACTGATGCAAAGCGGGCAATCATGCGGTGATATCAACCGGAACGCCGGGGATGGGCGAGGAGAGACGTATCATGGCGGGGAAACGCGCGCCCTGGGGATTCGTAGTGGGAGCGCTGGCGCTCGCCTGCGCGACGATCGTCGTACTCGCCGGACCGTGGACCGTGGGAGGGCCGGGCGTCGCGCGAGCGCAGGGCGAGGGTGTGGACTCCGTCGCGATCCCGAGTGCTGCCGGGAAAACGATCATCCCGTCGCCGGATGGCCGCCTCGTCGCCGTCGCCACCCAAACGAGCCTCTGTGTCATTGAGCTCGCCTCCGGCGACGAGATCGTCTGCGCCGACATCGCGGTGACTGGCAGTGGGTTGGTCGATACCTTCACCATCGCCTGGTCGCCGGATAGTACCCGCCTGGCGTACGGGGAAGCGTCCGCCGGGCCGAGTTCGGCGCAGCGCGAATCCAACCTGTGGCTGCTCGACGTCGTGAGTGGCGATCAAACCAACCTAACCGAGGGACAGCGCGGGGATTCTGACGTAGCAACCAGTCCTGCCTGGTCGCCTGGAGCTGCCATCGCCTTCGTCCGCGGCGAGTGGACTGGTACCGAGTGGCGGACGTCGATTGCGCGCATCCCCGCCAACGGCGGTCCGTTCGAGATCGTCACCCAGGTGGCGGTCGACGAGGCGATCGTGATCCCATCCGGCGCGATCGCGGTTGCGGCGGACGGAATCATTGTCTATACCGAATCCCACGCCCGGCCGGACGACCCGAACAACGGTCTTTGGAAGATTGACGGCGATGGACGAGGCCGGATGCAGCTCATCGGCCTCGATGCGCAACTGGGTCTGCCGCTCCTCATCGACGTCGCCGGGGAACGCGCGCTCGTCTACCACAGCAACGGGTTCCAGCCCGGCATTACCGGTTCTCCCTATGCGGTTCTTGATCTCGCTACTGGCACGGTTGAACCGCTGGAGCGTGCCGGAGAGCGACCGGTGGCGGCGACGCTGGCGCCCGACGGCACGGCCGTCTATGCCGCCTGGGCGGCCGACGGCGGCCCGGCCGAGGGCGTGGTCACCGACCTGGAAACAGGTGAGGAGGAGGTCGTCGCGGAGGGGATTGAGGTTGCCCCATCGACCTTCTCCGGCCGGGGCGCTTGGTGGAGCGAGGACGACACGATCCTCTCCGCGACCGGGGAGGGGAGCGGGGAACTGGTGAGCGTCTCCGCCGCGCCGGAACCGACGCCGACGGTGACACCTGAACCGACCGCGACCGCAACTCCCGAGCCGACGGCTACAGCTACGCCGGAGCCGACGGCGACCGCCACCCCCGAACCAACTGCCACCGCAACGGCGACCCCGGAACCGACGCTTACGCCGTCGCCGCAGCCTGAGAACACCCCGACGCCCGAGCCCACGGCCACAGCGACGGCAACTCCCGAACCGACCGCGTCGGCTACACCCGAGCCAACACTCACGCCAACGCCGGAGCCGACCGCAACGCCGACCCTCGAACCGACCTCCACCCCGACGCCCGAACCAATCGCGACCGCGACGGCCGAGCCGACCGCAACTCCAAGCCCCGCACCAACCGTGACCGCGACGCCGGACCCTACGCCGACGCCGACTCCGGAGCCGACGCCTGCCAGCCAGGTCAACACCTTGACGACGCTGCCGGCTGGGCGCATCCTCCCGTCGCCAGACGGTGATTACGTCGCGGTCGTGGCTGAAGACGGCCTCTGCATCCACAATGCGAAGACCTTGCAGCGGAAGAACTGCGCCCGCCTGGATAGCGCCGGACTGAACGCGATCGACGTCGACGGCGTCGCCTGGTCGCCGGACAGCCGCAACCTCGCGCTGACCGAACCCTTCTCGGCGCAGAACGCCGATGGATTCGAGAGCGATGTCTGGCGTTACAACATCGACAGCGCCGAGCTGTTCGATCTGACGGCGGACGGTAACGCCGAACCGGCGAGCGATCTGATCGACCAGGGCGCGACCTTTTCCGCCGATACCAGCCCGGCGTGGTCACCCGACGGGCAATCGATTCTCTTCGTCCGCACGACCTGGTCGGGTGGCGGCGGTTCGACGACGATTGGCCGGACCTCGTTCGAAGGAGGAAGTGTGGCGGACGTGCTGATCGTCGATCGGGACGAACCGCAGACCGTGCCGACCGGGGCACTGGTCGTCACGAACGACGGCAACGTCATCTTCACTCGCGACCGAGCGCAGCCCACCGACCAAGGCAATGGCGTCTGGCGCGTCAGCATCTTCGGTGAGGAGATCGACCAACTGCTCGCGCCGGCTCCCGACGCGACGAGCGTGCCGCGGGTCGTTGCTCTCTCGCCGGCGCAGGATCGGGTGTTGATCCGCTTCCCGAGCCTCACCGTCGACGGCGAGGAATCGTTCGTCTTCCTCGACCTGACGACCGGGTCCGTGAAGCTGATCGACGAGAATGGCGGTCCATCGACCGAGGGGGGGCGCGCAACCAGCGCCGCCTTCTCCCCTGACGGCGAGTATCTGGTCTACACCTGGGCGGCGAATGACGGCGAGCCGGCGTCGATCATTGTCCGCCGGCTAATCACCGGCACAGAGTCCGTCCTGCTCGACGAGATTGAGGGCGAGGCCTCCCCCTCCGGCCAAGGCATCTGGTGGACGGCGGACGGCTTCATCATCGTCGAATCCGCTCAGCAGCCGCCCTCCTTCGTGCGGATCGAGGTCACGGACCTGCCGACGTAGGCTGTTCCGCAAGCGCAAACGAGCGAGGGCAGGCCGCAAAGCCTGCCCTCGCTCGTTCATTGCCAATTAATTGGCTGGAATTCAGAGACTACCGAAAGAGATCGGCGACCGCTATCTGAAAGCCAGGTACAACGTCGCCGCCGTCGAGCGTGTCGCCCACGACCAACACTCGCGGATGGCGATCGGCCTCGTAGATGGTAACCGTCTGCAAGCGTGGATCAATGACCCAGACTGCTCTCACACCATAGGAGAGATACTCGGCGACCTTCTCCGAGATTTCACTGAGACGATCGTGTGGAGAAATGACCTCGACCGCAAGGTCGGGTGAGATGCGAAGATATCCCTTGCGCTCCGCCCTCGGCGGCAAACGATCGGCGCGGACGAACGCCACGTCGGGCGCTCGAACCGTTTCAGGATCCTCCGAGAGCAGGAACCCAGCTTCGAACATGTAGACGCGTCCGAGCTTGTTGGCGACAACGTGATTGCCGAGAGGTCGCCCAAGCTCGAATCCAATCTCGGTGTGCTCTCCACCGCCCGGCGCCATGCGCTTCACCTCACCTCGAACGAGCTCATAGTGATAGCCATCGTCCGGTAGCTCGGCCAGTTCCTCGGCGGTCATGAGCTTGGTCGCAACCATGGTCGATTCTCCCCGCCATGCGCCCCTGACGTTCAATGAAGCCAGTCTAGCACCCGTCAGTCAGGCGACTAACAGAAACGCCGAACGCCTAACGTCTGGCTACTGATAGATCACCAAATCCGGCGTCGGCTCGAGGGCGAGGATATCCGCGGCGGACATCATCGGGTCGTCCTGGCGGTAAAAGAGCTTGACGCCGTGGAACTCGATCGGTTCCTGGGTGATGACGACCTCGTACGAGGCCTGCTTGTCCGCCGGTGGACCCCAACCGTCCGCGTCGATTACCAGTTGCACGCCGTCCACCGGCGCGATGACTTCCTTGTTATCGATCATGAAGACGTTGAACTGGTGAACGATCAGGATCTTCGGCGGGATGCCCGCCTCTCGCGCCAGTTGCGCCATCTCCTCTTGCGCATACGTGACGTCGCTGCCCTCGATGCTACCCAAGTCGACTCCCGGCTGCTCGCCCGGTTGGACCAGGAACTCGGGATCGAGGGCGATGTGGACGTGGGGAATGGTCAGCCATTCGCGGACCGAGTCGATCTGCTCCTCGACGCTGCTGAGGCCAAACTGGACGTCGAGGATAAGGAGCATGTCGCGCTCGGCCGTGAAGTCGACGTACTGTTGGATGATCTCGTCGTCGGTGTAGGCGATGTACTGACCGTTGTCCATCGGGTCGCGTTGGGCGACGGTGGCGATGATCTCGAAGGCGAGTTTGACCGGGCGCGACGGATCGGCCGCCTCATATTCCGCTGCCTGGTCCTGGAGCCGCCCGTAGAGTGCCTCCATCTCGTACTCGCCGAGGATGCCCATGAGTGGGTTCCCGGGGAAGCCGTAGTAGGAGAGTACTCGCTGATCCGGCAGGATGCCTGCTTGTCCTGCTTGCTGAGGACGCTCCGCTTCAGGCGTCCACGGTCGCACGTCCGTGCCGTCGCCTTGGGCGGCGACAACGTGCGTCATCCAGTGCCCTGGCAGGGTCAGCGCGACGATTGCCAGCACCAGCCAAGCAGTTGTTCGACGTCGGGTCATGGGTCCTCCTCGATGGTACAAGCGCGGCCCGGTGGCGGTTTGCCGCCCGGTGCTGGGTGGGGATTGTAGGTGATCGATTGCGCACCGCCAGGCAAGGAAGGCCTGGGACATGTGGTCCATGCGGCGTAGGAACGCATTCCAATTGCATAAATAATCTCCTCTCGCTAAAATAGCCATTCTCCACGGCGCAATCTGTTCATTTGAACGGATGGCGAACAACGTGGGAGGGAGGTGTTGCATGGATGACGTCCAGCGGGTTGGCGTGCCGACCATCGATACGTTACGGGGGTCCGATACCCTCAGCCCGACCGTACGCGACATCATCCTCCACCTGTGCCAGGGGAGTTGCCATTCCTATGGTCTGGTCGTCGAGATGTGCGAGACGCGCGGCGATTGCGTCAGCGTCGTCCATTGCCCCGGGTGCACATCCCGGTTCCTGGTCGACGACGACGAGCTCGAGGAACTCCGTCGCTGGACGGACGAAGAGGGCCGCGCCCTCGTTTGTGGCGTCCAGTGGGAATGAGTGACCCGGCGCGATTCGGCGTTCGCACCTGATCCATCGCGGTGCCTATCGTGCGGTGGAGGTTCTCCCTGTCCTACAATCCCCGCGAGCTTGACCGACGTGAGCGGTCGAAGTAGGCGTCGTGCCGCGGGCCTGATGCGGCGGGGGAAGCGTCCGTGGAGATCCTGGTCACCATCCTGATCGTCGTTCTCATCCTGGTTGCGATCGCCTTGATCGGGTCGACCGTGATGGGTGTCTCGCTGCAACCGCTCGTCCACCAAATACTCCCCTCGCGGCAGAACCGACCGGCGTTGCCGAGTATTGAGCCGCTGCGCGCCGAATTGTCGACGCACCACGAGGTTGAAACGGAGCGGTTGCGCGGCGCGGCGCGGGCCGCGATTGCCGAGGTCGACGTCGAGTTAGGTCGGCTGCGCGAGGGACTGCGAACGACCACCCATGAGCAAGAGCGCCATCTGGTCCAAATGCGCGATCGGTCCGCCACGGTTGACGAGCGCGCGATGGTGACGCTCGACCAGGGGCTACGCGATCTGCGGGGCCGCCTCGACGCGGAGTTAGCACAGTTGCGGGAGGGCATCGGTGCGGCTTTGAACGCCATGGCAGCCCGCCAAGATGCCGGTTCCGACCCCCTCACCGCGCGCCGCCGCGAGGCGATCGCCGACCTCGATCGAAAGCTCGCCAAACTCGAAGCAAACGTGTTAGCGGTGACAAACCCAGTGCTGCTGCCGGGGGAGCGATTCGTCGCGCCGGCTGAGTTCCCGCACGAGGCGCTTCGCTGGGAGACGTGGAAAGAGGTTGGCGACGCCGCGTTCGCCTTCGCCGACACCTTCAACCAGAACCGCATCTATCTGGACGACAGCCTCTGCCGCGACCTCGCCGCCTTCGTCGTCGCCCTGCGCGAACGCCTCACCGTCTCCATCTACCCTAACCTGCAACCCAAACCGAGTGAGTCGGGCTTACGCGCCCTCCGCGACGCCCTCGAACGTCTCGGCGACGACATCCCCGCGACCCGCGCCCGGCTGGAGCAGGCGTTCCGGGAGCAGGCGTAAAACGACGAATCGTGATGGCAGCCGGTCGATCTCTTGTTCTGGTGGAGCTCATCAGTCCATCTCCAAAGAGATTCCAAGCGCGCCGCGCACGATGCGCCGCAAGGTGGTTGCTGTCGCCACTGCTTGGTCGGCCTCCGCGCGATCGGCTGGAGGACCGGGATAGCGGATATCGACCGCGTAAGTTGTCAGCTGTTCGAACTCGTGACGCATACCGGCGATCTGGGGAACGATGGGTTCGCCCTGTGCAGCAAGCGCATCAAGGTCGTGGACGCGCGGGACACGCATCTCATGCGCTTGAGCAATGCTTTGACGTTTTTTTCCGACGCACTGTTGCGCATGGAAGCACGCAACGCCAAAAAGCGGGTTAGACGATTCAAGGAGTTGCCGGGCGGCGTCGAAGTCCTCTTCCGCCTTCTCGATCCAGCCCGTTGTCGCCTGCTTCAAAGAGCGTCGCTCCCTGCTCGAAGACGTCGAGGATGAAGAAGTCGCGTTCAGCCAGACCGCGTGCGACCTGCGCTGGCTGGCGAACCACGATGTCCATCGGATATCGGTAGCTCGCGC